>NZ_JAESIH010000061.1:0-73536 GCF_016756745.1 Aminivibrio sp. | reverse complement strand
GTCTCCGCCCAGCACCATCCGGAGGCGACGAACGAGGAGATCCGGGCGGATATCATCGAGCATGTGATCAGCCCCGTGGTGCCGAAATACCTGATGAACGGAAAAACAAGGATCCTGGTGAACCCCTCCGGGCGGTTCGAAAAGGGTGGTCCCATGGCCGATACGGGGCTCACCGGAAGGAAAATCATCGTGGATACCTACGGAAGCTGGGTGCCCCACGGCGGCGGCGCTTTCTCCGGCAAGGACCCCACCAAGGTGGACCGTTCCGGCGCCTACATGGCCCGGTACGTGGCCAAGAACGTGGTCGCTGCGGGACTGGCCGACCAGTGCCTCGTCCAGGTGGCCTATGCCATCGGCGTGGCCGAGCCTGTTTCCGTCATGGTGGAAACCCGGGGGACTTCGAAGGGCGTCACTGACGAGGAGATCACGGCCCTGGTCAGGAAAAATTTTGACTTCCGGCCCGCAGCCATCATCCGGGATCTCGAACTGAGAAAGCCCCAGTACAGGCGGCTCGCCGCCTACGGCCACATGGGCCGGATCGATTTGGACCCCCTTCCCGCCTGGGAGAGGACGGACAGGGCGGATGCGCTCTCCCAGGCTATAAAGAGCTGAATGAAAACGTGACCGAAAGGGGCCTTGAAGGCCCCTTTTTTATGAAGAGAGCCATGTGATATGATGTAAAAATACGGTACGCTGCGGCGGCCCGAAGGGAGCGATGCGGATGGGAACGGGCAGGCTCCTCGTAGAAATCCGTTTCAGTTCGATTGAACAGTTTGCCCCGCACAGAGATCGGATCCTTTCTGTTTTCCGGGATCTGGGTGAACGGCGGGGCATGCTCTTTTTTCTCGCTCTTAACGAAGCGGTGAACAATGCCCTGATTCATGGGGGGCGAGCAGACCCGGATGAAGGGGTGGAGCTTTCCGTCCGGGATGAAGGAGATAAGATCTGTGCCGTTGTCAGGAACTGCGGCGGTTGTTTTTCTCACGACTTGAAGCCCGATCCGGGGGTGTTTGACGACGGTCTTCGGGAATCCGGAAGGGGAGTGCAGATTATTCTTCATATTGTCGACTGGTGTCGTATCTCGGAATCGGGACGGCTGGTAAGCTTGTGCATGAACAAGCCGGGGACGATCTCCGGAGACCGGGGCGAGTGAGGGGGCGGCCATGAAAGAGCAGGGAGGGGCCCCGCTGGCCCTGGAGGTCGCCGGCTTCAGGTTTGACGGCATGAACCTTCTCGACATGTTCCATGAGGCTCTCGTCATATGGGAAACTTCCACAGGAGCCGTCCTCTACACCAATGAAGCGGCGAGGGCTCTGTACGGATACTCCTGGGGGGAAACTTCCGACCTGTCCCTGGATGAGATTTTCCCCGGCTGGGAGGGGAGTCTTAGGAACACTTCCTTTTCCCTCCAGACGGCGACCCACAGAAAGAAAAACGGCATATTCTTCCCCGTCCAGTTCACCTGCCGGTCCCTCTCCGGGAATGCCGGGGACGTGATGATGATGGTCGCCTCGGATGTCTCTCCTGAAAACCTGGTCCATGACAGCGTGTCCCTCGCCGCGTCGATCCAGAGGGGGTTCCTGCCCGGAGACCTCGAGGGGGACGCCCGGATCGAGGTCAGGGGCATCTACCGTCCCATGCACCTCATCAGCGGCGACATGTTCGGATACCACTGGGATGACCGACAGGGGATCCTCAGCGGTTACCTCTTTGACGTCATGGGGCACGGAGTTCCGGCCGCCCTGCGGACATCGGCCATCATGGTGCTTTTCCACCAGGCTTTCGAGGATGACGCCCGTGCAGGCGTTTCCCTGGAAGAAAAACTGGCCTGGGTGAACTCCATGGCGGAGAGCAGGATTCTCTCCGATTCTTTTGCGGCGGCAGTCTGCTTCCGGCTGAACCTGCCGGAGAAAAGGCTGGATTACTGCGCTGCCGGAATCAACGGCTTCCTGCACGGCAGCGGAGGCGGACTGAAAAAAATCGCTTCCCCCGGGTCGCTGCTGGGGCTTCCCGGGGCTGCCGTCTTCGGTTCAGGCAGTCTCCCCGCGGAACCGGGCGAGTACTTTCTTTTCCTCAGCGACGGCTTTCTCGACCATCAGGTGGAACAGGAAAACGGCCCCCTCTCCTTTCCCGAGGCTTACGACCGCCTCTTCCAGGCGGGCTATACGGGGGCGGCCAGGGACGACCAGTCCGCCCTGTGCGTGCTGGTCCGCAAGACCTAGGCCAGGTTTCTCGAGATGACGGAGCGTAGCTCCCCCGCTTCCACCGGCTTGGCGATATAGTCATCCATTCCGGCGTCGAGGCACATTTCACGGTCTCCCTCTCTGGCGTAGGCTGTCATGGCGATTATGACGGACCTGCGCCCATGCGCGGTCTCTTTCTTCCTGGCCAGCCTGGTACATTCGAGGCCGTCCATGCCGGGCATCTGAACATCCATGAAGACGAGGTCGAAATGCTCCTCCTCCATGAGCTGCAGTGCCTCGGTACCGCTTTCCGCCAGGGATACTTTCCAGCCGGGGCCGCCCATTTTCCTGAGAATGGTTCTGGTGAGGCTCCGGTTGAACCTGTTGTCGTCCACCACCAGGATCGAAATTTCCGCGGGGAGGGGTTTTTTTTCGGAGGGAAGCCCCTCTCCGGATTCCGTTTCTTTCCCGGGAAGCTCCTCCTCGGGATGGACCTTCCCCAGGGAGGCCCGGAAATGAATGGCCCGGTCCCCTGAGTCGGAAAACTCCGTCCAGAGCCTGCCTCCCATGGCTTCCGCGATCCCCCGGGCAATGAGGAGCCCCATGCCGGCACCCTGGAAGGACGCGGAAAAGTCCTTCCGTTCCATGTCCGAATAGTCCGTATCCCGTCCTTTCACCGCCCCCATGCCGCCGTCGGGATGAATCGCCGTGATGTGAAGGTCCGCGGACGAATCCGTTTCTTCCTCCAGGAAGACCCGTACCGTAATGGTCCCTTTCGGAGTAAAGGCGATGGCATTGGTCACCATGTTCCTGATGATCTGGTTCAGCCGTGCGCTGTCTCCCCGAAGAAATTCCGGAACGGCAGGTTCAACATGCAGTTCCAGGGAAAGCCGCCGATCCTGGATCGAGACGGCGATGGGCCGGATCGTCCTGGAACAGCTCGACCGGACGGGAAAGGGTTCGCTCTGCAGGGAAAGCCGGCCCGTCTCGATGAGGGAAAGGTCGAGAAGCTCCTCCACCAGGCGGAGCAAATCTCTCGCTGATGTGGAGAGCATTTCGACGAACTTTTTCTGTTCAAGATCCAGCCTGGTTCCCTGGAACAGGTTGGCCACACCGATGATGGAGTTGAGAGGAGTCAGTATTTCGTGGCTGAGGTTGGCGATGAAGGCGCTCTTGTTCCTGCTGCTTTCCTCGGCCCTGCGGAGGGCCTCCTCGAGTTCGATGATCCGCCGGAGCGGTTCCTGTTCCTGTCCTGAAATGGGCGCCATGTCCCGCGACCTCCCGTCTGCAGATTTCAGGGGCTGTGCTGTCCGAATTATAGGGGTTCCGGCGGTGAAAAACAAAGGGGGAGCGTCACCGGGGACCCCTTGGGCGGAAAGTGCGGATTGTCGTCCGTGACAACTGTCCAGGCGAGTCCCGCGGCTCCCTGCGTTCGCCGGCTGCCTGCCTGTGAAAGCGACATCCGTGCCGGTTCCTCTCCCCTCAGGCGCCCTCCCCCGGGGAGGGCGAATTCACCGTATGTCCGGCGACACTCCCTCTGCCTGAAAAGCCTGCGGATTTAGGGGGATACTCCCTCTCCCCCGGTTCTTTTGGAAGGAAAAGTTATTCGAAGGCGTAGACTTTTCCGTCGAAACTTCCGATGTACAGCCCTCCGTCCACAAAGAGCGGATCCGACATGATCTCCCGCCCGGACTCGAATTTCCATACTTCTCTGCCTGTCGCCGCGTCCAGGGCGAAGAGGGTGCCCCCATCGCTGCCGAAGAACACCATTCCCTCGTGATAGGCGGGATTGGAGTGGATGCCCCCCGGAACGGAAAACTCCCAGAGGAGCTTCCCCGAGGCGCCTTCAAGGGCCACCATCTTTCCGTTCACCGTCCCGAAGAAAACCCTGCCCTCCGCAACCAGGGGCCTGGTGGTGATCGCTTCTCCGGCGCTGTATTTCCACTGGGGAATCACCCCCTGTATCTTCACCGCCTGGAGCGTCCCGTCCCAGCTCCCGAAGAAGACCGTTCCGTCCGCTGCCGTCGGGGTGGTGATGGGACCGCCGCTTCCGCCGCCCCAAACTTTTTTTCCTGTCCCGGCATCAAGGGCATGGAAGAGCCCTTCGTATGCCCCGACGAACAGGAGACTGCCGCTGAGGACCGGTGAAGAGCGGAGCTCCCGGCCAGTGTCGAATGTCCAGGCCAGGTTTCCCGACGCCGCGTCGAGAGCGTAGACCTTGCCGTCGGCGCTGTTGAAATAGACACGGCCGTTCCCGGCGGCAGGGGATGACCAGATGGCGCCGGGGGTGTACTTTTCCGAGAGGCTGAAATGCCAGATCTCCCGGCCCGTTGTCCCGTCGACGGCGAAGAGGGTGCCGTCGGATCCTCCGGTAAACAGCGTTGTGCCCAGAAGGGCGGGGGCTCCGTTGATGGTGGCGCCCGCAGTAAAGGTCCACCTGAGTTCCCCGGTGTTCTTGTCGAGAGCGAGAAGGCGCCCTTCGCTGTCGCCGATGACGATATTGCCGTTCACTGCGGCGGGTGATCCCGTCACGCTGTTCTGTGCGTCATAGCTCCACTTCTGAACTCCCCGCCAGGCTGAAGCCTCAAAGGGAACCGACAGGGAGAGTAATGCTGCCGCTATAAGAAACAACGGGATTGTGCGATGCATTTTCATTTTCATCCACCTCCACTTGTTTTCAGTTTTGCAGCCTGATTCATTATACTACTCCAGGGGGTTTCGGATGGACCTAAATCCGCACCCCGGCGGGGAGGGTCACCGGGGACCCCTTGGGCGGGGGGTGCGGATTGTCGTCCCTGACAACTGCCCAAGGGATCACCGCGGCTCCCTGCATTCGCCGGCTGCCTGAGAAACCGACATCCGTGCCGGTTTCTCTCCCCTCAGGCGCCCTCCCCCGGGGGATTCATCCGTACAGAGCGCGGAGCGGGATCTCTTCGCCCTCGGGGAGGGCGAATTCACCGTATGCCCGGCGACACATCCCTCTGCCTGAAAAATTTGCGGATTTAGGGTTAGGACGGCCGGCGCCCCCTGCGATTGAAAAGGACGCCCCGGAGGGATAGAATGACCCGGACGACAAAGGAGCGTGACTTCATGGATAATCATGGAATTTCTGCGGAATGGCTCGTAAACTACATTGACAGTTTCCGGGGAGAGGATGGGACACTCCACCCCCTTCTCGAGGTAAAACGGGTTCACAGTATGAAAGTCAGAGACAACTGCGCCCTGATTGCCGATGGCCTGGGGTGGACAGGCTTCCTTCGGGACCTTGCCCTCACGGCGGCAGTCCTTCACGATGCCGGGCGGTTCCTCCAGTTTGCCGACTACGGCACCTTCTTCGACGGCGCTTCGGTGGACCACGGGGACCTGGGACGCAGGGTGCTCGAAGAGGCTTTTCCCTGGGAGCGGCTTGAGGGTGAGGGTGTAAAAGCGACGGTGCTGGAATCGGTCCGGCTGCACAATAAAAAAATCCTTCCCTCCGATGTCCCGCCTGATCTGCTGCCTATAGCCGAAATTGTCAGGGACAGCGATAAGATTGACGTTTTCCGGCTGGTTCGCCGCCACGTGGAGGAAAACAGGGTCAACGACCTTCTTCCCAGGCTGGATGTAGGCGGGGGCTATTCCGGGGAACTCGTCAGGGAGCTTGAGGAAGAGGGGCAGGGTTCTTACCGGAACGTCCGTTCCCTTGCCGATTTTCTTCTCGTGCAGCTTTCGTGGGCTTTCGATCTCAACTTCGCCCCGTCCTTCCGGATTCTGCGCGGGGACGGTACCTTTTCATGGATTGCGGGCAGGCTCCCCTCCCATCCGACGGTGGATCCTTTCGTGGATTCCGTGTTCCGGCATGTGGAGGCCATGGCCTGACTTTTTTCTACTAAAAGAAGAGGCGCTCGCCTTGCGAGCGCCTCTTGTGCCGATTCTATGAAAAACGCCGGTTTATCACGTCGATGATTGCCTTGTCGAGGTTCGCCATGCCTTTATCCGAAACCTCAACCAGGTTTTTCACCGTCTGTTCGATGGTCTCACCCACCACGCCCTGGGGTTCGGGAGAATGTCCGTTCATGACGAGAAGGGCTGCGTGGTAGGCCTCAAGAGCGCCCGTGCCCACTTTGAGGGCGCAGGTGTTTTTCGCCCCGTCGCACACCATCCCCACCAGGTTTCCCAGGACGACAAGCATGGCCTGGGCTGCCTTTACCGGATCCCCTGTCATAAGGTATGTTATGCCCGCGGCCGCGCCGGCACCTGCTGCGACGGTGCAGCCGCACGTCGGGGTAAGTCTCCCGGTCCGGCTTTTGATATAGCTTGTGGCGAGGTGGCTGAAGGCTACGGCCCTGGCAGTTTCCTCCCGGCTTTTCCCGTAATGCTGAGCGCAGACCGCGACCGGCAGGATCGCTGTCACTCCGTGGTTACCGCTCCCGGCGCTGCTCATGACGGCGAGGGGAGCTCCTGCCATGCGGGCGTCGGATGCGGCTGCGGCGTATGCCTTGATCCTGAGACTGAGGTCATCCGAGTCAAAGGCCGCTCCGCCGAGTTTCCTGAGGGTCTTGCCGATGTCGAGCCCTGTGGAGCGGGAAGGGTCGAAGCCGTACTCGGCGATGGTCATGTTCATTTCCACGCCGCTCATGACATAGTCTATGTCTTCCCCGTCCATGGTATCCACCAGGGAGACAAGGTCGGGAAAGCTCATTCGGGCAACCTCGGCCGAGATATCTCTTCCGGGGCTGTTCAGCCCGGATAATGGTTTTTTTTCAGCGGAGAAGATGGTTCTCCCGTTGAGGGTCACTTCCGAAATGCCGGTGTGGGACCCCTCGATGCGGCAGACGGCCGCGTCGTCCCCGGATCTGACGTCGGCCTCTATGAAGACTCCGTGGCGATCGAGATCGGGGATGATTTTCACGGCGTTGTTTCCGAGCATTGCCTTTGCCGATTCGATATCGTCCACGGTGCAATCCTTGAGGACCTCGAGGCCGTAGGAAGAACGGCCGCAGAAGGCTGAAAGCGCCGCCGCCACGCTGTTGCCCCTCAGGCCCTCCGTCCCCGGGATCCCAACGTCGACCCCGTTCTTGTAGATGCTGTCGCTCACCGTAACCGTTATCGAATCCACCGGTCCCCCAAGTTCTTCCTTTGCCCGGGCGACGGCTAGTGCCACCGCTCCGGGCTCGGTACATCCGAGCGCAGGTTTGACCTCAGTCCGAAGGAACTCCTTGATGGTGAACACGCTTTCCCCTCCAGTATAGTTCAAGAGTGATCTACCTTCGCCTAATGGTATACTCCGGCCGTTTCCCAGTCAATGAAGAGAGAACCTAAATCCGCAGGCAGCGGGGAGTGTCACCGGTGCTCGCTTGGGCCGCCGGTGCAGATTGTCGTCCTTGACAACTGCACCTGAAACCGACATCCGTGTCGGTTTCTCGGCCCGGGCGCTGTGCCCGGCGACATTCCCTCTGCCTGAAAAATTTGCGGATTTAGGGAGAAGGAGTAGGGATTGAGCAGCTCCTTTTCGGTCCTTCCGTATTTCTTCCTTGATTGAATGCTTGCGTGTGGGATAGAATAGCACGGTACGGCGCGCCGCATGCACCGGTCCCCGGGATGGAACGCCGCCGGGAGCGCCGGCAGTTCAATTATTAGAAGAGGAGAGAGCCCTTTGAACCAACTTCCGGTATTGAAGATAGGGAAACACCAACCCCTGTACCCGATGATCCAAGGGGGGATGGGGGTAGCCATTTCCGGGCCGAACCTTGCCGGGCACGTAGCCCGATGCGGCGGAGTGGGAACTATCGCCAGCGTCGGACTGGCCTGTAATTCCCCTTACTACAACGGCCGGAATTATTTCGAAGCCAACCAACTCGCGGTGAAGGACGCAATTCAGGATGCCCGGGAAATAGCAGGGCCCGAGGGGGTTATTGCCGTCAACTGCATGGTGGCCCTCACGGATTACGATCGCCACGTGAAATCCGCCTGCGAGGGCGGTGTGGACGTGATTATCTCCGGTGCGGGGCTTCCCCTCCGGCTTCCCGAATACGCGAAGGAGTATCCCGACGTGGCCCTCGTTCCCATCGTCAGCACAGTAAAGGCCGCAAACCTGATCTCCAGGCGGTGGGAAAAGACCTACGGCAGGCTTCCTGACGGCTTTGTGGTGGAAACGCCGAAGTACGCCGGAGGCCATCTTGGTGTAACCAAGATGGACCAGGTGGAGGACGACGAGTTCTCCCTGGAGAAGGTGGTTCCGGAGCTTGTGGAGTACGTGGAGAAAGAAATGGGGAAGGATGTTCCCGTCATTGCCGCCGGAGGAATCTGGGACAGAAGGGACATGGAGTGGGCTTTCGGCCTGGGTGCAAAGGGAGTGCAGATGGGGACAAGGTTTGCGTGCACTTTCGAGGGGGATGCCTCGGAGCGCTTCAAGCAGGCCTACATCGACGCCGGGGAAGATGACGTGGTGATCATCCAGAGCCCTGCCGGCCTGCCCGGAAGAGCTCTCCGGTCGCCCTTCATCGACCAGTACCTCAAGGGGCACGTGGAGAGCAAGCCCTGTATCGCCAACTGTCTCACCCATTGCCGCTACAAGACGGAGCGGGAAACCTTCTGCATCGCCCAGGCCCTTATAGACGCCTTCAGGGGGAACTGGGAGGATGGTCTTTTCTTCTGCGGTTCCAACGTTACAAAGGTAGAGAAGATGGAGCACGTGGAAGACATAATGAAAGAACTTTTCCCCGCGTAGGAAACCAGGAAGAACAAACGAACAGACAAGGCGGGGGATTCCTCCCGCCTTCGGTCTGTATGTGTGAGAAAATTCTGCAAAGGAGGTCGTACATGTGAAGACAGGTCGATACGGAAAACTGCCCCGACCGGGACAATTTCTGGTCATCATTCTTGTGTTTTTCTATGCTGTTCTGGCCCCGGTATCTCTGCTTGCAGCCGCGGAGACGGCTTCCCAGGATGTCCCCCAGGCTCCGGCCCCCGTCAACGGTGCGAAAGAGGAATGGAAACCACCGTCGACCCCGGAAGGAATTGCCCAGCGGATCGAGGATATCCAGAAGGAGATTGACCTCTACCTCAAGCAGAAGGAAGAGATCCGGACCGATGACGGCGTGGAGTCCGAGGCCATTCGGAGACTCACCGTAGCCCTCGGGGCCCTCCAGAACGTCTACTCCATGTACAATACCGCTCTTGAAAACCTCGCCCGGGCAAAGGAAGAAGCCGCCGAAGCCTCCGTCAGCGAAGGAACGTCTTTCATCAAGGAAAATCCACCTTACAATCTCTCTTTCTATGAAAACGTCCGCAACCAGTTTGAAGGGGTTGACCAGAGACTGAAATCGGTCCTTTCATCCATACGCCTCGCCGAAGGCTCTCTCGAAAACCTCGGGGGCCAGGTCACCCAGCTTGAGGGAAGGGTGGAAGAACTCCGGCGGGAGGCTCAAACGCCGGAAGGAAAGGCCATGACGAAAGAACTCCAGCTCCGCGAGGCCGAGGCAGATCTGGAGACGGCGAGGGTAACCGTTTTCCTCCAGAAAACCAATCTGGAAGCCAATAATGTTCGGCGAACTTTCCTCGAGGCCCAGAAAAAAATATTGGGAAATGACCTCGAAGGCGTCAGGAAAAACCTGCATTTCGATGAAGCGGACAGGAACGGCCGGATGGAAGCGATTGCCCAGGAGATCACAAAAACACGGGAGAAAATCGCTGCCCTCCAGGCGGAGCGGGAAAAGCTGCGCAGCGCTCTTACCAGGGCTCAGGGCGAACTGAGCTCGGCGCGGAACGACCAGCAGCGGCTGGTGGCCCGGGCAAGTGTCGCGGAAAGGGAAGCTTGGCTGAAGCACAACCAGGCAGCCCTTGAACAGGCGGAACAGGAACTCATGGTGCTTGACGAAAACAGGAGGATCTGGGAGGTGCGGTACGGCCTCATCCAGGGGACGGTAAAGTCTCAGGAAATATGGGACTACCGCAGCAGCGTGAAGAACAGGATCAAGGATCTGGAGAATATGTTCCAGGTCCAGCAGCGGAAGCTTGCCTCCATGCAGGCCGATATTCTCGCAGCCCAGAAAGAGCTTGAGGAGGTGAAAGCAAACAATGCAGTCGCCACAAGGATCCAGAAGCGTATCGAGGCGCTGGACAAGACTGTCCAGACCACCAATGCTACCGTGGCCATGCTGCTTGGTCTTTTCAACAACTACAACCGGTTTCAGGAGGAGCTTGACAACCAGATCGACGCCGTGCGCATCGCCGAGCAGGTCACCCGTTTAAGCAAGGACCGCTTCCTGGCCTTCTGGAACATTTCCCTCTGGTCCGGCGATGGCTTCGATGTCACCATAGCGAAGCTCGTTCTTGCCATTATCCTCTTCATCGCGGCGTTCTTCCTGAGCGGCAGACTCACCGCCTTTCTCGGCAGGACGCTGCTCAAGAGATTCGGCCTCGACTTGTCGGCCCGGAAGGCCACCCAGCAGATTCTCTTCTATGTCTTCATGGTCTCCTTCATCCTGTCGGCCCTTGACCTGGTCGGCATTCCCCTCACGGCGTTCGCCTTCCTTGGCGGTGCCCTGGCCATCGGCATCGGTTTCGGCGCCCAGAACTTCTTCAACAACCTCATCAGCGGTTTCATCCTGATGCTCTCAAAGCCCATAAGGCCGGACGACACCATCGAGATAGACGGCTTGTTCGCCACCGTGGAGGAGATCGGCTCCCGGTCCACCAGGGTGAAGACCTTCGACAACATCGACGTGCTTATACCGAACAGCTATTTCCTGAACAACAAGATCATCAACTGGAACCTCACAGACCAGAAGATCCGGCTCAAGATCAACGTAGGAGTGGCGTACGGCTCGGACGCGAGGGAAGTGGAGAAGCTGCTGCTTAAGGCGGCGGATGATCATTCGAGGGTGCTGAAAAAGCCTGAGCCCTACGTGGTTTTCCGGGACTTCGGGCCCAACGCTCTGGAATTCAGCCTCTTCTTCTGGGTGGACATGACCAATGCCTCCACGGTGAAGGTGCCCAGCGACCTCCGGTTCCGCCTTGTCTCTCTCTTCGAGGAAAAGAACATTGCCGTGGCCTTCCCCCAGATGGATGTTCACCTGAACGCCACCGAGCCCATCGAAGTGTCCATGAGCCGTCCGGCCAGGGAAGCGCTGCAGAGCCGGCAGGAGGAAAACCAGCGTGGTATCCCTTGACAGTGAAGATCTATACCGTCTTCTTCTGGAACTCGTTTCCGTCCCGAGCGTTTCCTTCTCGGGAGAGGAAAACCGCGCAGCGGAGCTCATTTTCGGAAAGCTGTCGGAACTGGAGTATTTCCGGAGGAATCCATCCCATCTGCGGTATCTTCCTGCCGAAGGAGATTCGCTTGGCAGGAGTGCTGTTGCCGCCCTGGTGAGGGGCGCGGCGGAAATGAAGCGAACCGTGGTTCTCACGGGCCATTTCGACGTGGTGGATGCCGAAGCCTACGGGCCGCTGAAGCACCTGGCATTTTCGCCGGAGGAACTGACCGGACGGGTCGGTGAGCTTGATATACCGCCGGAGGCCCGGTCGGACCTTGCGAGCGGGGAATACCTCTTCGGCCGGGGGGTCTCGGACATGAAGTCCGGACTGGCCCTCGAGATGGGGCTCCTTGCTGAAGTTTCACGAACAGGAGACTTTCCCGCGAACATTCTCTTCCTGGCAGTCCCGGACGAGGAAAACACCTCGGCGGGTATGCGAGGGGCCGTCCCTTGGCTTGTGAGGCTCAGGGAAGAGTGGGGGATCGAGTACTCCGCCGCCATCAACGGAGAGCCTTCCGTCGGAGGGAGGGAGATTCCAGCCGGAGCGGTGTACCTCGGCACCATCGGCAAGATCATGCCCTTCTTTCTCTGCGTGGGCAAGGAAGCTCACGTGGGTGATTATTTCGACGGAGTGAGCGCCTCTCTCCTGGCGGCCAACCTCTCCCTTGTTCTCGAAGGGGCCGCCTCCACCTCGGAGGAATGGGAGGGAAGAAGCTTCCCCCCCATGGCATGTCTCCGGTTCAGGGACCTGGTGAAGAATTACTCGGTGACCCTCCCCGAGCGGGCTGTGGCCTATTACAATCTCCTTACCGTGAAAAAAACACCCGCCGGAGTGCTTGAGGAGATGAAGGCGGCGGCCGGAGAGGCCCTGGAGATGAGCCTGCGGAGGATCAGCGAGCAGAACTGCCTTATCAGGGGCAGGGGTGGCATCGCGCCGCGGGCGAAGATCTTTTCTCCCCGGGTCATGGATTTCGGTGAACTGCTCGCCGGGGCAAAGAAAAAAACGCCGGGGTTCGAAGGGCTCCTGGACGATTTTCTCCGGTCTCTTCCCCCCTCCCTGGACGAACGGGAGCGGGGAGTGGAAACAACCTCCTATTTGCTCGACCTGGCGGGAGAGAAGGGACCCCTTATCGTGGTGGGTTTCCTTCCGCCCTATTACCCTCCGAGGCTGAACAACGGGAGGACCGGCGGAGAGCGTGCCGTCCTCAGGGCCGTTGCCCGCCTCCGGGAGGACGGGAAGGAAGACGGCCTCGACATTTCCGTGGTGGATGTCTTCCACGGCATCATGGACCTCAGTTATTTCGGGTTCCAGGGGAACCCGGACGATCTCGACGCCCTGGGGGACAACATGCCCCTCTGGGGGAGGGAATACCGCTTCCCCCTGGAAGACCTCAAGAAGCTTGACGTTCCCGTGGCGAATTTCGGCCCCCTGGGCAAGGATGACCACAAGAACGGCGAGAGGATCCACCTTCCCTATTTCCTGCGCACCCTCCCCCCGCTGTTCAGAAACTTTGCCTTCTACGTTGCCGAGGAGGCTGGAAGGGAAGAAACCGCTGTCTAGGACGAACGGGGCGCCGGTCTTTCCGGTGCCTTTTTTGTGGATAGTGGATACGGCAGAAAAAAAGAAACAGTTTGTGACCCGATCGTGGTCGTAGTAAAATAAAGAGCGTTCAGGCAGTGAAATTCACTCAGGAGGTGGTAGATTTTGAAGAAGAACTGGTTGATAGGTCTGGCTGTTCTCGTCGTTATTGTCGGATATTTTGTGATGCAGCAGAAACCGGCGCCCGAAGCGCCCAAGGAGACCCCGAAGCAGGAAGCGCCTGCGCCCAAGGCTGCCGAGACCCCGAAAGCCGAGGAAAAACCCGCTGAAGCTCCCAAACCGGCCGAAGCCCCAAAGGCCGCGGAAGAACCGAAACCTGAGGAGAAACCTGCCGAACCGGCAAAGACTGAAGAAGTGAAGGCCGGGGGTCAGCCAGTGAAGATCGGGTACTTGGCTGCGCTCACCGGTGACTGGGCCGCCTACGGCCAGACGGAGGAGAAGACGGCCCGTCTCGCAGTGGAGGAGATTAACGCCAAGGGCGGCGTGCTCGGCCGTCCCGTAGAGCTTGTGGTGTACGACTTCCGCACCCGGGCCGAAGACGCGGTGAACGCTGTGCGCCGGATGATCGAAGAGGACAAGGTTGTCGCCATCGTCGGCGCGAACGGAAGCGGCATCAATATCGCCACGGCGCCCATAGTGAACCGTCTCGGCGTGTCCCAGGTGGGGACAGTGTCCACGAACCCGCTGGTGACGGTCGACGAGAAGGGAGCGGTCCGTCCCTACTCCTTCCGCATCTGCTTCACCGATCCGTACCAGGGCAAGCTCATCGCCTTCTTCGCGGCGAAGGAGCTGAAGAAGATGAACGCGGCGATCCTGTACGACGTGGGGAACGACTACTCCCAGGGGCTGCGGGAGTTCTTCATGGCGAGCTACGGTGAGTACGGCGGGAAGGTTGTAGCCGACCTCGGATTCCGGGGCGGTCAGGACGTGGACTTCCGGGCGCAGCTGACGGAGATCCGAGAGAAGGGCGCCGATGTTCTCGTGCTTCCGAACATGGGGAAGGAAATGGCGCTGATCATGAAGCAGGCCCGTGAGCTTGGTCTGAACGAGATCGTGTTTGTGGGCGGCGACGGGTACGGCGAGTTCATGTGGGAGATCGCCGGTGAAGCCATGGAGGGGTCCTACTGGATCAACCACGTGGCTCCGGAAGATCCTGCCATGCAGCCGTTCTTCGCAGCCTACAAGGAACGGTGGAACGACGAATGCAAGGAGTTCGTGAACGGAGTGCTCGGGTACGACTCGGTGTACTGGGTGGTTGACGCCATAGCCCGTGCCGGCTCTGACGACCCTAAGGCGATCCGTGATGCCCTCGAGGCGACGAAGGACCTGAAACTGCACCATGCGACGATCACCATGGATCCCGCGACCCACAATCCTGTGGACAAGGACGGCGTGGTGCTGATCGCCAAGGAAGGCAAGGGACAGTTCTTCACAAAGATCAAGCCGTAGACCGGAAGACGGCCGATTCGGAAAATAGTATACCGAAAAACGCAAATATGCTATAGTTGGAACTGATGAGGGCGGACCCCCCGTTCGCCCTCATCAATACGTGAAAGGGGTGATCCGTCTTTGGCGACGCTGATCCAGCAGATCATCAACGGCCTTTCCCTTGGGTCGGTCTACGCACTCATCGCCGTTGGCTATTCTCTCGTGTATTCCATCCTTTTATTTTCCAATTTCGCTCACGGCGGTTTTCTCGTTATCGGAGGCTACATTTGCTACGGCGTGCTCCACACTTTCGGAACGGGAATCTGGGTGTCCGGGGCCCTTGCCCTTGCGGGTGCAGGTCTTGCCGCCGTTCTCACCGAACGGCTCGCCTACCGTCCCATCCGTGAACGGACCAATGTCACGCTGTACCTTCTCATTGCCTCCTTGGGCATGAGTATCGTCATCGAAAACATTTTCGTCATCGTGGCGGGAGGCCGCTTCCGGGCTCTTCCTCCGGTCATTCCCACGACTCCGGTCAACCTCATGGGAATGGCAACCACCAGTGCCTTTGACCTCCTCTCCCTTGTGTCCGCAGTTGTTTTCCTCGGCGCCCTGCAGCTCTTCCTGTCGAAAACCAGGTGGGGCCTCGCCATCCGTGCGGCGGCCTATGACCTGCGGACCGCCGGGCTCATGGGAGTGAACGTGAATCTGCTGATCTCCATCGTCTTTTTTGTTGCCGGAGCCCTTGCGGCTGTCGGGGGCATTTTCCTTTCCGTGCGCTATACCCTCTATCCCCAGCTCGGGGCCATCACCATCAAGGCCTTCGTCGCCGCGGTGATCGGGGGGCTGGGGTCCCTGCCCGGAGCCGTGGTGGGCAGCCTGATCCTGGGACTTGCCGAGATGCTCACCGCCGGGTTCATTTCGAGCCAGATGAGGGACCTGGTCGTTTTCTCCATGCTGGTGATCACCCTGCTCGTGAAGCCCACAGGGCTTTTCGGGAAGAGCGTCAGCGAGAAAGTGTAGGTGACGCCCCCTATGTCCGGATATACTGAAGGTATTATCATCCTCCTCTGCATCAACGCCATCGCAGCCATGGGTGTATCGCTTCTCACCGGCTTCACGGGGATCTTTTCCCTGGGGCACGCCGCCTATATGGCCCTCGGAGCTTACACGACCGCCATCCTGACGGTGCAGCACGACGTCCACTGGCTGCCCGCCATCCTCCTGGGAGGGGTGGTCGCCGTGGCCGTCGCTTACTTCATAGGCGTTCCCACCCTGAAGCTCATGGGGGACTATTACGCCATCGCCTCCATCGGCCTCGGCGAAGCCATCCGCCTCATCCTCGAGAACTGGCAGTCCGTAACCAGAGGCGCCCGGGGATACCCCGGGATCGATCCCTACACCACCTTTCCCGTGGCCCTCGCCTTTTTCCTGGTGCTGGCGGTTTTCATGTTCAACCTGATCAACAGCCGTTTCGGCAGGGCCTGCAAGGCTTGCAGGGACGATTACATCGCCTCGTCCCTGCTCGGCTTTAACACAGCACGGATACGGGTGCTCAGTCTCATGATCTCCGCTTTCTACTGCGGCGTGGCCGGAGCCCTCCTCGGAGGATTCCTCTCCTTCATCCAGCCCGTCATGTTCGACATGCTCAAGTCCACGGAGCTCACCGCCGTGGTGGTCTTCGGCGGACTGGGGTCCATGAGCGGATCACTCCTGGGGACAGCGGTGATTACCTTGGTGACGGAACTTTTCCGTCCCATTTCCCAGTACCGCATGCTTATCTACGGAGCGGTTCTCGTCATTATCATGGTCCTTCGGCCCGAGGGAATCATGGGTAACCGTGAGTTCCTCTCCTGGGTGAAGGCGCCCTTCCGGAGGCGTGCCTGATGAGCTCATTCTTCGAACTTTCCGGCGTAACCAAGAACTTCGGCGGCGTGCAGGCGGTGAGCAAAATGACCTTCTCCCTAGAGAAGGGGGAGCTCGCAGGCCTCATGGGCCCCAACGGAGCGGGAAAGACCACGGTGTTCAACTTGATCACCGGCGTCTATGACCCGGACGAAGGGAGCATTTTCTTCAAGGGAGAAAACCTCGTTCCGCTGAAGACCTACCAGGTCACGGCACGGGGAGTGGCCCGGACATTCCAGAACCTCCGGCTCTTCCAGCGCTCCACGGTCCTCGAGAACGTGATGACCGCGGCCCAGCACCACGTGCCCTATACCTTCGTGGAGGGGATCACTCACCTCGGCAGGTGGCGGGCAAAGGAGCGGGAGATCCGGAAAAAAAGCATGACCCTCCTGGAGCGGGTGGGGCTGGCCGACAGGGCCGAGCAGGCGGCGGGGACCCTCCCCTACGGCTACCAGCGGAGGCTCGAGATCGCCAGGGCCCTTGCCCTTGACCCGGAGCTTCTTCTGCTTGACGAACCTGCGGCAGGAATGAACGCCGAGGAAGTGGCCTCCCTGAATATTCTGATACAGGACATTCACAGGGATTTCGGACTGACCATCCTCGTCATCGAACATCACATGGACCTCGTGATGGAAATCTGCCCGCACATCATCTGCATGAACTTCGGGGCGAAAATCGCCGAGGGCCCCCCCGGGGAGATTCAGAACCACAGCGAAGTGCTCAAGGCCTATCTCGGAGAGGAGGAAGACGAATGACCGGGACTGAGGAAAGAAACGTCCTCCTCGAAGTGAAGGATCTGCATGTCAGCTACGGGGCGATCAAGGCCCTTTCGGGGGTGTCCCTGAAGGTTTTCGAGGGTGAGATCGTCAGCGTTATCGGTTCGAACGGCGCGGGAAAGTCGACCCTCATGAACGCCATCATGGCCATGGTGCGCCGGGAGAAGGGGGAAGTGCTCCTCGGCGGCGTTCCCCTCGAGGCAAAGAGCTACAGGGTCGTCCAGCAGGGTGTTTCCCTGAGCCCAGAGGGGCGGAAGGTCTTTGCCCCCCTCACCGTCCTAGAAAATCTTCGGATGGGGGCGTTCCCGAGAGGAAGCGATACAAAGGTCGAGGAAGATCTGGAATGGGTTTTTTCCCTCTTCCCGAGGCTGAAGGAGCGGATCGGCCAGTACGCCGGCACCCTGTCCGGAGGAGAGCAGCAGATGCTGGCCATAGGCAGGGCCCTTATGGCCAGGCCGAAGGTTCTGCTTCTTGACGAACCGTCTCTCGGACTGGCCCCTATCATCATCAGGGACATATTCAAGGAACTGCGGAGGATCAACAACGAAGGGGTCACCATCCTCCTGGTGGAGCAGAACGCCCGGCAGGCCCTTCTTCTTTCCCACAGGGGATATGTCCTGCAGACGGGGCGCATGGTCCATGAAGGTTTGTCGGAGGAGCTTCTTGTCAACGCCGACATCAAGGCGGCCTATCTCGGCGGAGCCCACGGAGGCGGAAAGACCACCCGGGCCCTTTCCTAAGGCGTTCACAAAAAGAAAAGAGCCTGCCGGATTTCCCCGGCAGGCTCTTTTCTTAAATCAGCACCTCAGCGGGAGCGTCGCCGGGACTCGCTTGGGCGGGGGGTGCAGATTGTCGCCTTTGACAACTGCCCAAGCGAGTTCCGCGGCTCCCTGCGTTCGCCGGCTGCCTGCCTGTGAAACCGACATCCGTGTCGGTTTCACTCACCTCAGGCGCCCTCCCCCAGGGGCCTCTCCGCAAGGAGCGCGGAGCGAGATCTCTTCGCCCCTGGGGAGGGCGAATTCACCGTATGCCCGGCGACGCTCCCTCTGCCTGAAAAATGAGCGGATTTAGGCGGGCCATATAAAGTTGACAAAAATAGTAGGATATAGTATATTCTCTCCGGAAGATACAGGCAGGGGATGTGATAGGAAATGAAACTCTCCACCAAGACGAGGTACGGCCTCAGGGCCCTTTTATACATGGCCGAACGGTACGACGGGGACCGGGCTGTCCCCGTGGGTGAAATCGCGAAGGAACAGCAGGTTTCGGAGAAATACCTTGAACAGCTTTTCATCAAGCTGCGGCGCAAGGACATCATTGCAAGCGTCCGGGGAGCCCAGGGAGGATACGTGCTCCGGAGGCATCCCACGGAGATAACTGTAGCCTCGGTGGTGGAGGCCCTCGAGGGTGACATCACCTTTGCGGACTGTCTCAGCGCGGTAGGATGCAGAAACAAAGGGTCCTGCGCAACCCACGATCTCTGGAGCAGGCTCAAGGACAGCATCGACGGAATTCTGGAAGACACCACCCTTTTTGATCTCGTAAAAAAACGCGGGAGCGGGGAAGACGACGCCCCCGGTGTAGCGAACGGCTGAAGCCGAAGAAAGGAGCAACCCGGAATGTCAAGGCAGGTTTATCTCGATTATGCCGCAACAACCTTTACAGCGCCCGAAGTGGTTTCCGCCATGGCACCCTATTTTACCGAATCCTTCGGTAACCCTTCGTCCATCTATTCCTTTTCCGAAAGGAACAGGAAGGCTATCGAAGCCGCCCGGCAGAAAGTAGCGGATGTTCTTGGAGCCTCGAAGGAAGAGATTTATTTTACCAGCGGGGGAACCGAGTCGGACAATTGGGCCCTGAAAGGCGTGGCGTGGAGAAACCGTTCAAAGGGCAACCATGTGATCACTACAAAGATTGAGCACCATGCCGTGCTCCACACGGCCCAGTTCCTCCAGGAAAACGGCTTTGACGTGACCTTTCTCGGCGTGGATGCCGAAGGGCGCATCAGCCTTGACGACCTGAAGAAGGCCGTGACGGACAAAACCGTTCTTGTGTCGGTGATGTTCGCCAACAACGAGATCGGAACCATGCAGCCGGTAGCGGAGATCGGTGCCTTCTGCAGGGAAAAGGGGATTTCGTTCCATACGGATGCGGTTCAGGCAGTGGCCCATGTGCCCATCGACGTGAAGGCCATGAACATCGATCTTCTGTCCCTTTCGGCCCATAAATTCTACGGACCCAAGGGCGTCGGGGCCCTCTATATACGGAAGGGTGTCAGGATTGACACCTTCATGCACGGCGGGGGACAGGAAAGAGGACGGCGGGCCACCACGGAGAACGTGCCCGGGATCGTAGGCCTGGGCGCCGCCATCGAGATGACGGCGGGCAGGATGGAAACAGCATCGGCACGGATCGGCAGGCTGAGGGACATGCTCGTGGAAGGCGTCATGAAGAGCATCCCCCACGCGAAACTGAACGGGGCGCCCTCCGGAGAGCGGCTTCCCAACAACGCCAACTTCAGCTTCATCGGCATTGAAGGGGAGACCCTTATCCTCGACCTGGACGGGGCGGGAATCTACGGGTCCACCGGCAGCGCCTGTTCCTCGGGATCCCTGGATCCCTCCCACGTGCTCATGGCCATCGGCCTGTCCCATGAACAGGCCCACGGTTCCCTCCGCCTCACCCTCGGCGAGGAAACCACGGAAGAAGATATACGGTATGTCCTCTCGACCCTTCCCGGGATCGTGAAGCATCGAAGGGAAATGTCTCCCCTCTGGGAGGACTACCTTAAGAGCAGAGAAGGAGGAAGGTGATTTCATGTACAGCGAAAAGGTGCTGGACCATTTTCAGAATCCCAGGAACGTGGGAGAGATAGAGAACCCTGACGGAGTCGGGCAGGCGGGGAACCCCAAGTGCGGCGACATCATGAAGATCTACCTGCGGGTGGAGAACGACGTCATTACTGACATCAAGTTCAAGACCTTCGGCTGCGCCTCGGCCATAGCCTCGTCGAGCATGGCCACGGAACTTGTGAAGGGCAAAACGGTGGAGGAGGCATGGAATCTCACCAACAAGGCGGTGGCCGAGGCTCTTGACGGACTTCCGCCTGTGAAGATGCACTGCTCCGTTCTCGCCGAGGAGGCCATCCACGCCGCCATAAACAACTACAGGAGGAACAGGGGCCTTCCCGTATGGGAAGAGGAGAGCCACGACGAACTGGTGGACCGCCACGCCCATCACCACGCCTGAGCCATGGCGGACGGTACGCTCGCCCGGTGTCCCTGGCCGGGTTCCGATCCCCTCTACGTGGCCTACCATGACGAGGAGTGGGGGACGCCTGTCCGCGACGACGGGAAGCTCTTCGAATTCCTTCTTCTTGAGGGAGCCCAGGCGGGGCTCTCCTGGATAACCATCCTCAGGAGACGGGAGGAGTACCGGCGGGCTTTCGACGGCTTCGCCCCGGAAAAAATCGCCCGGTACGACGAGGGAAAGATAGATGCCCTGCTTAAGGATTCCGGGATTATCCGGAACAGGAGAAAGATCGAGGGAGCTGTGAAAAATGCCAGGGCGTATCTCCGCCTTCGGGAGGCCAAGGGGTCCCTTTCATCCTTTCTTTGGGGATTCGTGGACGGAGAGCCGGTGGTCAACCGGTGGAAAAGCCTTGAGGAAATTCCGGCCGTCACTCCCTTGGCGGAGAACATCAGCAAAACCATGAAGCGGGAGGGGTTCGTGTTCTTCGGTCCCGTCATAGCATATGCCTATATGCAGGCCACAGGGCTTGTAAACGACCATCTCGTTTCCTGCTTCCGGCATCCGGACGCGGGACAGTAGAAATACAGGGGAGACCCGCATGTGGCGAGGTCTCCCCTTATTTCCTCTAGCGGAGGCCTTCAAAGGGGCCTCTCCACCGAATTTCAGACGGCGAAAAGGAGGCTGGTTCGGGAGCCTCCACCTTCCTCACTGCGGAAAAGCCTTCAAAAGGGCCCCTCCAACTGACTGAAAACATGCCGTTGAGGTGCCGGTCGTCCCGACGGTAAAACTCGCACTGTCCTTCCGTTTCCCTCATGCCAGTTTCCATCATGCCGGTGTGTTTCTTTTCCATTTTCTGCATCTCCCTTCCGAAATAAAAAAGATAATGACAGGCCGAAAACAAGCCACAAAAAACCGGGGACCCCTTTGAAAGCGGTCCCCGGTTCCGGTGTCTGGTGTACGGCTCAGGTGCCGAACCCACCGGAAGGGGGACCGCCAATAATGATAAGTACGAGGAGCAGAACAAGGGAAGACCGTGAAGCTCTCATTATGTATCCTCCTTTCCGGCGATATGCCTGTCTGAATATTGGAGGAGATGGTACCTTCTTTCTTGAGGGCTGTCAAGGCTGTTAATGACAGACTTTTCACTTCAATTCAATGCCGCGAAGCCGGAGTCCCGGAGCAGGCCGGCGACCTTTCTTGGCCTGCTCCGCGAACATCGGCTCGGCGCTGACGCTCATCGGCAATCCCCAGGACATGCTCATCGGCCAGTACCTCGGTCTTCCCTTCGGGGGATACCTGGTCTTTGCCGCCCTTGCCGACCGCCCTTTCGCTGCTCTTTCTCCAGGGCATCGTCCTCGTGCTCTTCCGGGGAAAATTTCTTCTTCCCAGGGCGGTGAAGGAGGAGCCGGAACGGCCCTTCAACGCATGGCAGACGGCGAAGGGAAGAACCCGTCCTCGGGACGGTGGTACTCCTTTTTCTCTTCACCTCCCTTCATCGGGATCTCGTGGCTCCCTCCCGGCTCTACGGGCTGACCACCGTCCTGTCAAACCCGGTGTCCAACGTGTCCGCGGTCATGCTTCTCCTGCCCCTGGTCCGGGACATTTCGGAGGCCGGGTATATTCTTGCGGTGTCACGCACTTTCGCAGGGAACCTGCTCATCGTGGGGAGCCTTGCCAATATCATTGTCGCAGGGAAAACGCCCGGCCGTCATGAAAGGGGCCGGCAGGCATCCGTAATGGGGCAGAAGGGGCGCCGTCCGGCGGCTATGGAAAAGACGGTCATTCCCCCATGGCCACATAAAACATGAGGTCACTGCTGTCCAAAATAAATCGAAATCAAAAAATAGCACCCTGAATTTCCAGGGCTTTGCGGAGCTGTTTGAGACAGATTTGGGAAAGAACCGCTTTTTCACCGATTTTCCATTTGCCCCATGATCTTTTTCCATCGATGGCGTAAAATAAGAATATATTTCCCGTAACCGGGGAGGGGAGGATATTTCTCAATGGAGCATGTATCCGCTATCATTACCCGTTTTATCCGTCAAAACATAGAAGAGAGAGGCTTGGTGCTGTATTTTACCGATGACGACAAGCTGCTTGCCATGGACGACCGGTTCGAAACCCATTTCAAATTCGACCTCATCTTTTCGGACAACGACTTCAGCTGCCAGGTCCTCGCGAGGGGAGAGAAGAGCCTGGAGGTCAGGCAGAGATTCAACATTTCCTGGACCAATGGGAAGGGCATCCGGGAATTCATGGACTATGTCCGGGCGTTGTAGGAGAGGGAGCATGACCGCCGTCCTGCTCATCCTGGCGGGGGTTTCCCTGCTGGTCCCGGTTCGGGCATGTCCTGCGGCCGTCCCCGACAGGGTGGAGAAGTCCGAGGAAGAATGGAAGGCTCTCCTCACCCCCGAACAGTTCCAGGTCACCCGGCTGAAAGGGACGGAACCTCCTTTTTCCGGGAAATACTTGGACTTTCATGAAAAGGGTATTTACGCCTGTGTCTGCTGCGGCGCGGAGCTCTTTTCCTCCAGGGACAAATTCGATTCCGGTTCGGGCTGGCCCAGTTTTACCGCCGCCCTGGAACACGCCCCCATAACGGAAAAAAGGGACTTTTCCTACGGCATGATCCGTACCGAAGTCCTGTGTGCCCGCTGCGACGCCCACCTGGGGCACCTTTTCAGCGACGGGCCGCCTCCCACGGGGATGCGGTACTGCATCAACTCCGCCTCCCTCCTGTTTCATCCAGAACCCAGGTAAGGGATACAACTTTATTTCGAGAAAGGTCGCTGTTATCTTTATGGACACTCTTCTTCAGGGATACAGTCGGTTCCGGGCGCGGGCCGACAGAAACGCGTACCGCGCCCTCTGCTCCGGGCAGGCTCCCCATTCTCTCGTCATCACGTGCTCCGACAGCAGAATAATTCCGGAGGATATTTTCGACGCCCGGCCAGGGGAGCTCTTCGTTCTCAGGAACGTGGGCAATCTTGCCAGGACAGATGAACCGTCCGTGGCGGCCGCCCTCGACTATGCTCTGCTGCACCTGGGAGTGAAAAACGTGGTGGTGCTTGCCCATGCGGACTGCTGTGCCGTCAAGGCAAGCCGCAACCCGGAGCACCTGGACACGGAAGGGCTCCGGCTCTGGCTCGGAGAGGAACATTACGACGGGACGGACGCGGAGGAAGCCGCCAAAGAGACAGGCGTGAGGCAGCTCGACCGGGTTCGGAAATACCCTCTCTTCAGGAAGCTCGAGGGGGAAGGAAAGACGTCAGCGTCCCTGTGTTTCTTCAATATCGGAACGTGCAGCCTTGAAATCTACCTCAACGGCCAGTGGGTCACTCCCGGAACGGTTTCGGCGATCTGCAAGTAGCTCGTTCATGCTGCCCATGCGGTAGCCGGCGAGATCCAGGGTAACCCAGGCAAATCCGAGGGCGGCGAGGGATGCGGCAATCCGGGCCGCCCTTTTCGGTTCGGCGAGCAGGTGAAGGACCTGAGGCGCAGCCTCTATCCTGGCGAGGGCACCGTGATGGCGTACCCTCACCTGGACATTTGGGGGGCAGCAGGACCGGACGATTTCCTCAGCCTGTTCGACCTGGCGGAGATTTTCCGCGGTGATGGGGGTACCGTAGGCTATCCTGCTCGCAAGGCATGCCGCTGCGGGTTTCTCCCAGGACGGAAGGCCCCATTCCCTGGAAAGTTCTCGTATGTCCGCCTTGGAAAATCCCGCCTCAAGAAGAGGACTTCTCACCCTGTCGATTTCGTCCACAGCCCTCATCCCGGGCCGGTAATCCCGCAGGTCGTCGGTATTCGATCCCTCGATCACCCAGAAAATGTCCTGTTCACCGGCCCAGCGGCAGAGCAGCTCGAAACGGTATTTCTTGCAGTGGTAGCATCGTTCGCCGTCGTTTCGGACAAACTCGGGGCGCTCCAGTTCCGAGATGGGCAGCACCACGTGCCGTATGCCGAGACGGGCTGCGAACCGCTCGGCGTCCTTCAGCTCCCATGCGGGAAGGGTGGGCGAGGCGGCAGTGACCGCCACGGCATTGTTCCCCAGGACCTTTGCTGCGGCGGCGGCGAGGAGCGTGCTGTCAGCCCCTCCCGAAAAAGCGACGGCGGCTTTCCCCAGTTCCCGCAGAAGGGCCGTCAGGCGCTCCGTTCTCTGTTCTACAGAAGTGTTCATGGTTTTTCTCCTCCCGAATTCGATGCCCGTCCTCCAGGAATGGGCCCGGTTCCGATGCCCTTCCCCTGCGAGGGGGCGGAGAGTTTCCCTTGTAGGGTTTCCCGCTTTTCCCTATACTACACGAGAAAGGAATTCAATCCAATCAATCCCGGAGGAAAAAATGAACATACGCCCTTCAACAGGCTTTTCATCCCCTTCGCCGTCCTTCGGCCCCCGGTCGGTGGTGGTTTTGATGAGCGGCGGCGTGGACAGCTCCGTCACGGCGTGGCTCCTGAAAAGGGAGGGATGGCACGTGGTGGGGCTTACCATGAGAATACCAGGTCAGGACGGCCCGTCCTCCCGGTCTTGCTGTGGCCGCGACGCCGCCGCGGTGGCCCTTTCCCTTTCCATTCCCCACTACGTGGCCGACCTTGAGGATGAATTTCGGGAATCGGTCATCTCCCCCTTCGTGGAAAGCTATCTGGCGGGCGAAACCCCCAACCCCTGCGCCGACTGCAACGCCGTCCTGAAGTTCGGACGCCTCTGGGATGCCGTGGAAGACGCCTTCGGTCCCGTCTCTCTCGCCACGGGCCATTACGCCAGGGTTCTCCGTTCCGGGGAGGGATGGGCCCTCGCCAGGGGAGCGTATGTATCGAAAGACCAGAGTTACTTCCTCTACGGAATCAGGAGGAAACGACTTCCGAAACTTTTCCTCCCCCTTGGGGACAGGAGCAAGGAAGAGGTCAGGGAGCTTGCCCGGGAGGCGAAGATTGCCGTGGCGGAAAAAAAGGAAAGCATGGAGATTTGTTTCGCCGGTGAGGGCGACTACCGGCACATAATAGGTGACCGGTCCTTCCGGCCCGGGCTCATCGTGGACGAGAACGGCGTCCCCCTGGGCGCCCACGACGGAGTGTCCAACTTCACCGTAGGGCAGAGAAAGGGACTCGGCATCGCCTCTCGGCAAGGGCTGTACGTGCTCGGAATCGACGGCGAAAAGAACCTGGTGGTTGTGGGTCCCAGGGAGCGGGCTTTCCGCAGGATGGTCAGGGCGGAGGATACGAACGTCCTTCTTCCGGACCTGCTTGTTCCCGGCGCGGCCCTTTTCGGGAAGACCAGGTCAAGGGGGGAGCCTCAGCCTCTCACCGTTCTGGAATGCGAAGGGGGCGAACTCCTTGTCCGGTTTGCGGAGCCTCATTTCGCCCCGGCTCCCGGGCAGCGGCTCGTGGTGTACGATAAGGACGGACGGGTGACAGGCGGAGGCGTCATCCGCCGCCGGAAGGAGGAAGTAGAATGGACAGCGTGATTTCCAGGCGTCTTGCCGGTCTCTACGAAGAAGGACAGGCGGCGGTCCTTTGTATGGTGGTGGAGGAATCGGGTTCCACACCAAGGAGCATCGGATCGTCCATGCTCGTATTTTCCGATGGGGCCATCGAAGGAACCGTCGGCGGAGGCATCACGGAGCACCGGGTGATCGAAAAGGCCATGGAACTCCTGAGAAAAGGCACCGGATCCCTGATGTACAGAGAAACCCTGACCGCCACGGAGGCGGCTCTCGAAGGCGCGGCCTGCGGCGGATCCATGGGGGTCTACCTCGAGGTGGTCGGCCGGCGGAGAGAGCTTGTGATCTTCGGCGGCGGGCACGTAGGAAAGGCCGTCGCCAGGCTCGGAGACATGACCGGGTTTGCCGTTACCGTCTGGGACGAGCGGGAGGAGTTCGCAAACCCTGAACACATTCCCTGGGGAAAAACCCTCTGCTGTTCCCTGGAGGAACTGCCCGGCAGGATGCCCCGGTTTCACGGGGACACCTATGCGGTCATCGTGACCAGGGGCCATGCCCTGGATGCCGAAGTGGTGAAACTCCTTGAGGGCAGGGAGGCGGCCTACATGGGCATGATAGGGTCGCGCCGGAAGATCGCCTTCGTTCGGGAGCGCCTTCTCGGCCAGGGGGTCTCCCCGGAATTCCTGGACGGAATTTACCAGCCCGTGGGACTCCCCATCGGGGCTGAGACCCCCGAGGAGATCGCCGTCTCCGTCCTGGCGGAAATCGTGGCTGTGGCGAGAGGAGCGGATGTGCAGGCCCTTCGGAATGCTGTGAAAGTGAAAAATGGAAAAAATCAGAGCAAATAAAAGATAGAAGCGGAAAACAAGCCTTTATTCCCCTCCGGTGTGTTTGAGATGACGGCAGAAAAGGGTAGAATATAAAGGTCAGCATTGGTTAGATTTTTTAGGAAAGCAGGTGGGAACATGGCCGTCTCGTACAAGGACTACTACGAAATACTCGGCGTCAGCAGGACGGCTTCCCAGGAGGAAATACGGAAGGCCTTCAGGAAGCTGGCGAAGGAATACCATCCCGATGTCAACAGGGATGCCGGCTCCGGGGAGAAATACAGGGAGATCAACGAAGCCTACGAGGTCCTGAGGGACCCGGAAAAGCGAAAGAAATACGACACCCTGGGCGCAAACTGGAGCTCGGGGCAGGATTTCACTCCTCCTCCGGGATGGGGCGGCGGGGTGCATATGGATTTCGGCGGGGATGCCGGCGGCTTCAGCGATTTTTTCCGCACCATCTTCGGCGGGTTTTCGGGAGGAGACCGTTCCGCCTCCATGGAGGGCATGTTCTTCGGCGGCGGAGCAGGCAGAGGAGGGGACCAGGAGATGGTTCTCGAGCTTTCCCTGGAGGAAGTGCTGAAGGGCGGCACGAAGACGCTCTCCTTCGAAAGGGCCGAGCCCGGGCCGGACGGAAGGCTGCGGAAAGCCAGGAAAACGATGAAAGTAAACCTTCCCGCGGGAGTGACGGACGGATCCAGGATTCGCCTGAAGGGACAGGGCAGCGGAGGCGGGGATCTCTTTCTTCTCATCAGGATAGCTCCCCATCCCCGGTTCACCGTGGAGGGGTACAACATCTCCACCACCCTGAAGGTGTCCCCCTGGGAGGCGGCCCTCGGGGCGAGCCTTCCCGTGGAGACGCCCTCAGGTTCTGTCATCGTGAAGCTTCCCGGCGGTACTCAGGCCGGGAAAAAGCTCCGTATCAAGGGGAAAGGGCTTCCGAGGAGGAAAGGCGCCCTTCCGGGCGACCTTCTCGTCAGGGTGGAGATCGTTATCCCGGAGAAGCTGACGGACAGGGAGCGGGAGCTGCTGGAAGCTCTGGCGAGGGAATCCCGGTTCAATCCACGGGTGTAAGAAGAAGGGGTGAAGGGCCGGGGCGCTGCTCCGGCCCTTTTTCAATGGCCTCGACAATTACCCACGAGGATGCCGTTCTGCCCCGGGAATCCACCAGGGATACGGTGTGGCGCCCCTTTCTGAGCCTCCAGAACAGGGGGATGCTTCCTTCCTGCCTGCCTGCGAAGGTGCCTCCCACGAACCAGTACACCGGCGGGACAGCTCCCTCTGCCTTCAAAGCCGTTTTCTGCTCCCCTCCGAGGGGAGTGAGGAAATAGCGGGACCCCGGAAGAGGGGAGACGATGGATACGGTCCTTCCCGTTTCGAATTCCAGCGAGCGGCGAAGAGCAAACTCCTCGAGTTCCGCCGGCCAGCGCTCCGCCGGTGAGCCGTTCCGGATTACGTGCAGGGTGCACGGTGTGGTGGACGAAATGCCGGCAATGGCGTATTCAGTCCGGGTTGAGGGGCAAACGGGAGACGGAGGGGCCCCGGACAGGGTGCAGACGGTGCGGGATTCCACTCCGGGGGGCGGTTCGTACCAATCTGTTGCGGGAAGGGCCCTGAGAATCTCGACGATGGCCGGCGCCGCGGCGGAGAGCCCCACGAGTTCAGGGTGGGATCCCCCCGACGGGTCGCCCATCCAGACCACCACCGTGTGCCGGGGATTGTAGGCCGCCGTCCAGGCATCCCGGTACCCGTAGGATGTGCCCGTCTTGAAGGCGAACCAGTCCCTCCGGCTCTCTATTCGCCTGCCGTGGACGGGGAGCAGCCGCCCAGTGTCCTTCAGGATGTCTGCCACGAGAAAGGGAGCTGCCTCCGGAAGGATTCTTCTCTCGGGGAGACCTTCTCCGGCCAGAAAGCGGGGCTGCCGGCGTATGCCGAGGGTGGCGAGGACACCATAGGCCTCCGCCATCTGGAGGAGAGTGACTTCGCACCCGCCGAGGATGAGGGAGTCTCCGTAATGGCCGGTGGGGTGGACCAGGGAGCGGAAACCGGCGTTCCGCAGCAGGTCGAGCACCAGTTCAGGCCCCGCCGCCCGGAGCACCCTCACAGCGGGGACGTTGAGTGAATCGGCCAGGGCGGTCCGTGCCGTGACGGGGCCCCGGTAGGTCAGGTCGAAATTTCTCGGGGCCTGGCCGGAGAAGGCGAGGGGAGTGTCCGCCAGGAGGCTTGACGGGGTGAGAATACCCCGGTCGAAGGCGGCGAGATAAGCGAAGGGTTTCAGGGCCGATCCCGGGGACCTGGGGCTCCCGGCGCAGTCGACCCAGCTTCCCGGCAGACCGCTCCCAAGCCTTCCGTTTCCCAAGTAGGCAAGGATGTCCCCCGTGTCGTTGTCCATGATGATGCCGGCCGCGGTCACTTCAGGCGGCATGGAAGAAAGGGCGGAGGCGAGGGTTCTCTCCAGGAGGGCCTGCACCGAAGAATCCAGGGTGGTCCGGATCGTTCCGCCCTCCTTCCTATCCCCCAGGGCGGCAAGGGCAAAATGCCACGCCTTCGCCGGGAGATTCCCTTTCGACGGAAGCAGCTTTTCCGCCAGGGCGTGGGTGAGCTGGTCCTGAGTGATCACCCCCCTGTCGGCAAGGGAAGTGAGGATAGCGTTCCTGCGTCCGATGGCCGCTTCCGGATTGCGATCCGGCCTGTAGACTGAGGGGCCCCTGAGCATGCCCACGAGCAGGGCGGCCTCGGCGAGGGAGACTTCCGCGGCGGATTTGGAAAAATAGATCCTGGCCGCCGCCTCCACCCCTCGGATGTTGCCGCCGAAGGGAGCCCGGTTCAGGTACAGTTCGAGAATGCGGTCCTTGGAAAAATGCCGTTCTGTCTTCACCGCGGCGGTGAACTCGAGAATTTTCGTTTTCACGGTCCTCTGCCGGGGTTCTGAAAGGCGCACGAGCTGGCTGGTGATGGTGGAAGCGCCGGAGACCACCCGGCGGGCCCGGGCATTCTGAATGGTAGCCCGGAGCAGGGCGGTCCAGTCTATTCCGCTGTGTTCCCGGAAGCGGCGGTCCTCCACCTCCACGGCCACGAGGGGCAGCCATTTCCCCATGGTGTCGAGGGGAACAGGGATGGACCATTCCGAATCCCCGGAGAGAAAAACGGCGAAGACTCCGCCCTTTCCATCGAGCAGCACGGGCGAGGTCGGCCACCGGGTTATTGTGTCCTCCGAATAGGGAAGGGATGCCAGGAAGAAAAAGGCTCCTCCCGCCAGAACCACCGTCAGTACGATGGCCCGAAGGAGGAGGCGGAAGGAGCCTCTCATGGCGTCAGCGGATTTCCACCGTACCGGCGGCGGTCACTGCACCGGTGTCGGGAGCGTACATTCCCTCCGCAGCCAGGGGCGGAAGGGTGAAGGTCCCCCTGCTGACGGCTCTGACGAGGTACCTGTACTGGAGGGGCTTGTCCAGATAGTCGATGAAGAGAAGCATCCGGTCGTCCCGCATCTCCGCCCTGACACCGTAGGTCCTGTTCGGGGACGGCGGCAGTTCCGCTCCTCCGGAAAGGCGCAGGTTCTCTATCTCCATCCCTCCCGGGAGCATGTCGATGACCACAAGATCCCTCAGGGGAGCCGACGGGGTGATGGTAAGGGTGACCTCGATGCTGTCGCCCCGCTCCACCGGGGTTCCCTTGGGAAGGGGGGTTCCTTTCCTGTCAGTCCATGTCCGGCTCACAGTGACTCCCCGCGAGCCGGGAACCGGAGCCTTTTCCGGCACTCCGGCGGCGGCCCAGGCGTAATAGGCGGTTCCATCTCCCGTCAGTTCGAGGGAGAGCGGTCCTTCGGGGAGATCATTCAGGAGGAGGGACATCCTCTTCCCGTCGGAGAAAGAGGCGACCCGGGCTCCCGACTGATCCCTGAGGACCGCCGTGAAGGGTTTCCCGGCTTCCTTCGTCCGCTCGATCCACCGCCCCAGGGCGAGGACGCTCATGGCGTTGTCCTGGGTGGTGCCCCACGCTTTTTTTCTCGCCTCGCTGATGAGCTTTCCGGCAAGTTCGGCCGCGGGGGCGGACAGGGGATCCACCTCCGTCCACATGAGCAGTTTCAGGGCATCGGTCCTGGAGACCGATTCCAGGGTGGAGATGTCCCCCTCCCGGAGGGAGGGTGCCGAAGTTCCCAGATCCTTCAAAGGTTCGGATGTTTTCGACGAGAGAGCGTAGGCGCCGGCGAGGAACACCGTCCCCGATTCCCTGAGCAGGTTTTTGTGTTCGCTGATGTGGGCCATCCACCCAAGGGGAGGTTCTCCCGCAAGGGCAAGGACATAGGAAGCATAGGCCTTCAGCGTCATGTTTTCCCTCATTCGCCATTCGCTTTCATCGTCCGGCATCAGGGGCAGAAGGGCCCTGACGTAGGAGAGGGCCCCGCCGACAAGGTCTTCAGGGACCGGAATTCCGCTCTTTTGCGCCTCCACGAGGAAGTGGGCAGTGTAGACGGATCCCCATGGGTAGGCCGAGGAGCTTCCCGGCCATGAGGCGAAGGCGCCGTGGTAGAGCTGCATGGCGCCGATCTGCCGTATTCTGAGAGCCAGGGCGGCGTCAAGTTCGTCCCTGTTCACCAGGGCGGGATCGATGTCGGCGGCCAGTTCCGGTAGGACGAGAAGGGGCCATGCACCGGAAACGGTCTGTTCCAGGCATCCGTAGGGATAGGTCATGAGGAATACGGAGGGGCCCAGGAGATCCAGCTCCGGGAGGTCGGAAAGGACCAGGCGCCCTTCCTCCGTTCCGCTGAACCATGCCCTGGGGATGGCGATCTCTCCGCTCTCGCCTCCCATGACGACTCCCGACCCGGAAAGGGCGATCCTCGGGAAAGCGGGGCGTACGGGGAGATCGAGCTCCTGGGTGAAGGTGCCTCCCTCCCACTCGGTGACCACCGAGAGAGAGGCCATTCCCGCCTCGGGCCCCGCGGTGAACCGGGCGGTGAAGAGGGCTTCATCCCCGTCCTTTTTCAGATCGGCGATGAACTCCCTTTTGCCGTTGACGGAGAGAGGACCTTCCGCGGCGATCTTCACCGTGGCTCTCCGTTCTCCGGAAGCCCCTGAAAAGATCTTCAGGGGCGCGAAGAAGTTGTCGCCGGGCGAGACTGCTCTCGGCAGGGACAGTTCCGCGGTGATCTCCCGCGCCATGACGATGCGGGTCTCCGCCATGCCGAAAGCGTCTCCGGATGCGGCCACGGCCATGAGCCGGCCCTTGCCGCTGAACTCGGGCAGATCAAGCTCCGCTTCGAAAGCGCCCCGGTCGTCGGTGGTGATGTTACCGGCGAAAACGGACAGGAGCAGGAACGACCGGGCTGAAAGGGGCGACAGACCGGCCCTGAGGGCGGCCACGGCATCTTCCCCCGCGCCTCCGCCGGGCTTCAGGAGAGGCGTTTCCCTGGATTCCAGGGGAAGGAGCAGGTCGTACATGTCATGGACCGAAAGGCCGAGAGCCCGCTTGGCCATGAAGTGTTTCCAGGGATCGGGGGTGGCGAAGCCGGTGAGGGAGAGGATACCCTCGTCCACGAAGAACAGGGAGACTTCGCCTTTTCTCGGGATGCCGGCCCCGTCCTCCAGAGTTCCGGTGACCTTCACCTTTTCGCCAGGAAGGACGCGGTCCGGAGCCTGAAGAAAGACGGAGAGCTTTTTCTCCGGCCGCTCCACGGGAACGGGGAGGGTTCCCAGTGCCCTGTGGCTGCCCCACGTTTCGCCCTCCTTGACGGGCCGGATGACCCACGCGGTGATGTAAGCGTTGGGTATCATCTCGTCTGACAGGGGGATGTCAAGGGTGATCTCCCCCTTGTCGAAGGGGATGACCTTCCGGAAAAGCTCCCTGTCGGTGTCCACCGTCACGAGGAGGTTGCCTGCGAAGGGGCTCCGGAAGGAGACGGAGGCCGTTTCACCGGGAGCGTACTTTTCCTTGTCGGTCCTGATGAGGACCCTGTCGATAAGGGAAGAGCCCGCCGTCTCAGCCGTTCCGTAGGGAGCCCAGGCGTACATCCGGGTGGAAGCCGTGCTTCCGGAGGTCTCGTCCGAAAAATGGACCACGTACTCTCCCCAGCTTTTCGGGGTGAAGGAGAAGATGCCTATACCATCCTTCAGGACGACCGTTCCTTTCGACTGGGGGATAAGTTCTGTCTGGACCTGCATCCTGGTCTGGTTGTCCATCCTCACCAGGTTGTAATGGCGCTGCACGAGGAAGAGGGTTCCCACCACTCTCTCGAGGTTGGCGGGGGCTCCCTCCGGGGTTACCGCCGCCAACCTGACGGATGTCTCCTTGCCGGGAACTGCGTCTCCGGAAGGTTTTTCGATGCCGAGGTAGACAGGGTAGGGGTGGAAGGGAATGGAAAGGGAGGTGGAGACCCACCGGCCGCTTTCCTCCATGACCCTCAGGAGGAAGAGGAGGTTCACCGAGGCCGGAGGCGACCAGCCTTCCGGAGCCTCGAAGGACACCCTTCCCTTTCCCGTCTCGTCGAGGGTTCCGTTACCGACGAACTCGGCGAAGGGTTCGAACTTCTTCTCCGTGTCGCCGAAGGAGAAGGCTTCCCATCCTTCTGGCCGGAAGGGTGCGGACGAGGCCCGGACTTCCGCTTCGAAAGGAAGGGCCGCCGCCGATGCGCCGAAGAGATAGGAGGATACGATTTCCACGCCCGCTGTCTCTCCCGGGAGAAGGTATTTCGTTTCGGACGCTGCCTTCACCTCGAGGCGGGGAGCGACGAAATCTTCCACGAAAAACGATGTGCGGCCGAGGGGGTTCTTTTCGTCGCCGGGAAGGGACACTTCCGCGCTATAGTTCCCTGTGGGCGATCCCGGGGCCAGGGCCGCATGGAAGGAGGCCATTCCCTCGGGGGAAAGCAGAGCCGTTCCCCGGGCGACTTCCCGCCCGAGGGACGAGCGTACCACGTAGAGTACGGGGAAGGGGTCGGGAGGCATCCTGCGGGCATCCCGGACGATGGTTGAAAAATCCACCCGTTCTCCGGGCCGGAAGACTCCTCTCGGAGTGAATACCATGGCGTCGTACCCGGTGCTCCAGGACCGGCCGCCGGTGTCGAACCCACCGTCGGCGAGGAGGTTGGTATCCAGCTTCAGGAAGGAGAGGTCGTCCCCCTTTTCCACGGTGACGATGGCGGGGACGAGCTGGGGATCCCAGGGGTCCTTCCCGCTCCAGGACCAGATGCCGACACCGTCGGTGGACCCGGAGGCGATCAGCTGGTTGCTCTTTGAATACACCTTGACGGAAGCATTGTCCACGGGCTTCATTCCGAGAATGGTGTTCACCCAGACGGTGATTCCCGCCGAGGCGACCCTCGCCGTGATGCCGAGGTCGGTCACGGCCACGAGCTGTTCTGCCTCGCCCCAGTATTCGCCGGAGACGTCTGAAGCTGTGAGAAGGAAGACACCCTTGGATTCACCGGCGAGCTCCCTCAGGTCGATGGCCCTGCGGACGGGCGTGTTCAGCGCTCCTTCAGGCCGGGCATTCTTCGTGACGATTCTCCTCGTGAGGTCCCGGGGAACGGAATACCCCTGCATGGTCATGGCCAGGGGGATGTTGTTCTCGTACACCCTCCAGAGGCTCAGGCTGATTTCCTCGATATTCACCGTTTCTATGGGGACTCTCAGGTCGCCGGCGGGAGAGAGAAAGGTGCCGGCGGCGGGGAAGAGAAGCACCGGGTACATGTCGGGGAAGATGACCGCCTTCGTGTAGTCGGCTTCGAGTTTCGGGCCGTCCCTGGAAGGAAGCCCCTTTTTCAGGGTCACTTCGAAGCGCTGTCTGGGCTTGAAGTCTCCCAGGATGGTGAAGCCGTTGTATTCCGGTTCCACTGTGAAGGGGACCTTCGGGGAAAGCTCCACGAACCGGGCCGCCGAGGCCATGTCCGCACCGATGGAGGTGTTGATGGTGATGCCGCTCTGTTCGGGATAGTTGCTGGAAGCGTAGGCTCCCCGTATTTCCATCTTCCGGGTGACCATGACTTCCTGCCGGACATCCTTCTCTATTCCGAGGGGGCCGGCATCGCTGGTCATTCCGGCGGCCAGGATCACGTGGAGTTTCCGCTCGCTGAAGGGGCCGGTGAAGACCTGGATGCGGGATGACGGGGCGTTGCCGGAGAAAAAATACTCCACAGCCTGATTTTTGTCGTTGACCAGAACAAGGTATCCCCGGAGCCTGAAGGGCGATACGGGAAGGTTGAAGGTCAGTTCGAGAACGGCGTTGCCGTTTTCGGTGAAGTCCACCTGCTGGACCCGTAAAAGCTTGAGGGATTCTGTGGAGAATTCCCAGCTCTGCCTGCCGACGAGCCTGCGTCCCGACGTGTCCCTGAGATCATCCCTGAGGGTGGCCCGGAAGAGCGTGGCGGAAGGAAGGTTTGCCAGGGGAGTGAAGACGAAGGTTTTGGCATCGGTCCATTTCCCTTCTCCCCGAATGGAAGGGGAAAAAACCACTGGATGCCGGTCCGCCGGGAGGGTCTTGCCGATCAGGTTTTTCGGGACCGCCGGCTGGGAAAACACGATCTTGACGGGGGGTCTCCCCTTGACCGTCCCCGAAGGGGAGAACGAAAGGACAGAGAACTCGTCCGCCGGAGCTCCTTCGGAGAGTCCGGTTCCCCCCGCGAGAAAAAACAGCGCCATGAACACCAGGACCAGTCTTCTCATGCATATCCTCCTCTTCCGCTGTGTTTCGGCATATTGATCTTTTGTCAAAGGGGCGCAGGAATCCTAAATCCGCAGGCGGCGGGGAGCACCGGCGACGCTCCCCGCCGCCTGCGGATTTAAGGGACCATCTGTATTATACCCCTTTTCCCCAGGGGGATGCCTCACCCTGAAACCACCTCAAATCCGCAGCTTTTCCCGGCAGAGGAAGTTTCTTCCAGCCACCGGCTGAATCCGCACCCCAGAGGGAGCGCCGGCGACGCTCCCTCTGGGGTGCGGATTTGGAACCACCCGTTCGGGTGGTCTTGAAAGGTGGTAGGACGGCTCTTTCCGCTTACGGGACGAAGGACGGCATACAGGGGGAGAAAAAACGTTTTTCTCCCCAAAAAATTCGTTTCCCCTCTTGCATAAGGGAAAAAGTCCGTTATAATCATATTGGTTAGTAAAGGTCAATAAAAAGGAGGCCTTTCGATGGACTTTGCAAAACTCACGAAAAAATCACAGGAGGCCCTGTCTGAAGCGCAGAACAAGGCCATTTCCTACGGACACGCCGATGTGGACGGAGAGCATCTGCTCCTTGCCCTCCTGGAACAGCCGGAGGGGCTCATTCCCCGCATTCTTTCCAGGGCGGGTGCGGATCCTTCCGCCATCGCCGGAAGGATAGAACAGGATCTTTCCCGGCGGACGAGGGTCAGCGGTCCCGGCGTGGAGCCGGGGAAAATCAGGATATCCCCCCGCCTGTCAAGGCTCCTTCTGAAAGCGGAAGAACGGGCGGACAGGCTGAAGGACGAATACGTTTCCGTGGAGCATCTCTTCGCGTCCTTTTTCGACGAGGGTCGAACCACGGCGGCAGGCCGCATTCTGGCCGAGGGCGGGGTCACCGAGGAGAAATTTTTGTCGGCCCTCACTGAGGTTCGGGGCCGGACCAGGGTACGCAGCGACAATCCCGAGTCAACCTACGAGGCACTGGAGAAATACGGCCGGGACCTGGTGGCCATGGCCCGGGCGGGGAAGCTGGACCCCGTAATCGGGAGGGATGAGGAGGTCCGGCGGGTCATCCGGATTCTCAGCCGGAAGACGAAGAACAATCCCGTGCTCATCGGCGACCCAGGGGTGGGCAAGACCGCTATCGTAGAGGGTCTCGCCGGGCGGATCGTGAACGGTGACGTGCCCGAAGGGCTTCGGGACAGGTCCATCTTCGCCCTTGACATGGGGGCGCTGGTGGCCGGAGCCAAGTTCAGGGGCGAGTTCGAGGAACGGCTGAAGGCCGTCCTCAACGAGGTGAAGGAGAGCGACGGAAGAATCATTCTCTTCATCGACGAGCTCCACACCATCGTGGGGGCCGGAGCCGCCGAGGGGGCCATCGATGCGGGGAACATGCTCAAGCCCATGCTTGCCAGGGGAGAGCTTCACTGCATCGGCGCCACTACGGTGGATGAGTACAGGAAGCATATCGAAAAGGACGCCGCCCTTGCGAGGCGGTTCCAGCCCGTACTGGTGGAGCAGCCCTCCGTGGAGGACGCCATCTCCATCCTGAGAGGACTGAAGGAGCGGTTCCAGGTCCACCACGGAGTGAAGATCAGGGACAACGCCCTCGTGGCGGCGGCGGTGCTGTCGAACAGGTACATCACGGAACGGTTCCTTCCGGATAAGGCCATTGACCTGGTGGACGAGGCATGCGCCATGATCCGCACGGAAATAGACTCCCTTCCGGCGGAGCTCGACACCGTCTCCAGGAAGGTAATGCAGCTCGAGATCGAGGAGGCGGCTCTGATGAAGGAAAAGGACGCCGCCAGCCTCGGGAGGCTGAAGGATCTCCGGGCTGAGCTCCAGGAGGCCAGAGAGGAGCAGGCTGCCCTCAGGGCGGGGTACGAGGCGGAAAAACAGGCTCTGGCTGAAGTCCGGGAACTCCGGGAGCAGATCGAATCGGTCCGGAGGGAGATCGCGAAGGCGGAAAGGGAATACGACCTCAACCGGGCCGCCGAGCTGAAACACGGCACCCTCCCCCAGCTGGAGGACCGTCTCAGGGCGAAGGAGGAGGAGATCCAGGCCCGCGGGAAGGGAACCAGGATTCTCAGGGAGGAAGTTACGGAGAACGAGATCTCCGAGATCGTGAGCCGCTGGACGGGGATTCCGGTAAGCAGGCTCCTGGAAGGGGAAAAGGAAAAACTCCTCAGGCTGGGGGACATCCTCCACCGGAGGGTGATCGGCCAGGACGAGGCTGTGGACCTGGTGGCGGATGCCGTGCTCCGGGCACGGGCGGGAATCAAGGATCCCAGGCGGCCCATAGGTTCTTTCATCTTCCTCGGCCCCACGGGCGTGGGGAAGACAGAACTCGCCAAGACCCTTGCCGAGGCCCTCTTCGACAGCGAGGACAATCTCGTCAGACTGGACATGTCGGAATACATGGAGAAGCACTCCGTCTCCCGAATGGTGGGGGCGCCTCCGGGCTACGTGGGGTACGACGAGGGCGGGCAGCTTACCGAGGCAGTCAGGAGGAAGCCCTACTCGGTGCTCCTCTTCGACGAGATCGAGAAGGCCCACCCGGACGTGTTCAACATCCTGCTCCAGATTCTCGACGACGGCAGAATCACCGACAGCAAGGGGCACGTGGTGAACTTCAAGAACACGGTGATCATCATGACGAGCAACATCGGGGCTCCCTTTCTGCTCCAGGGCATAACGTCGGACGGGGAAATCCGGGAGGATGCGAGAAAGGCCGTGATGGACGAGCTGCGGCGTTCCTTCAGGCCGGAGTTTCTGAACCGGGTGGATGACGTGGTCCTCTTCAAGCCCCTCACCCCGGCCGAGATTGCACGTATCGTCCGCCTGCTGGCCTCGGCTCTTTCGGACCGCCTCAAGGAGCGGAACATTTCCCTGGAGATCACTGACCGGGGAGCGGCCTTCATTGCAGCCGCGGCATACGATCCCGTGTACGGCGCCCGGCCGCTGAAACGGTACATGGTCAGGAACATCGAGACCCCCGTGGCCAGGATGATCATCTCAGGAGAGGCCGGGGACGGAACGGTCATCACGGTGGACGAAGCGGAGGGGAAGCTGGTGCTTCGGACGGCGCACTCAGATGAGGAGGATGTTCAGCCGAATAACAGGTAAAGACGTTTCGCGAAGGGGGATGGCGGAAGTGGAAATCGAACCGATCCGGAGCGGAGGCATCCTTCCTCCTCTCCCGGCCGTGGAAGGCGGCCCAGACAGGGAGGAAGCCCTGAAAAAGGTGGAGAAGGTCAGGCGAAAAGTGGAAAGAGAGAGGCTCGACATCATGGACCGCCATCACGAGACAGTGAAAAAATCCGCCGAGACCTACGAAAAGCTAGTGAAGAAGAAGCTCCTGGAGGAGGAGATCGAAAAGCGGCGGCTCCTCCTGAGGGAATTCCTCGAAGAACGGGCGGAGGAAGCGAAGGTCCGGAGAAAACAGGAGGCTGACAGGCCGGATTGACGGCGTTCGCTGCGAAACAGCGGTTCAAAAAACCGGAAGGCTGATCATGCCTTCCGGTTTTTGTATTATGTATTTTTTAAGGCCGGGTGGTATTACAGATTCCTTCATTCGTGGTACTATTTGCCTCGATCATTATCCAAAGGAGTGATTTTTCTTTATGACGTCAAAAACTTTCCGCCTCTTCCACACCGAGAGCTCGGGGTTCAAGTTGTCCATGCTCTCGGTGGGGCATTTTTTTAACGACCTGTACGCCTCCTTTCTGCCCACCTTTATTCCCACGCTTATATCCCGCCTGGGCATCACCATGGCCCAGGCCGGTTTTTTCAGCACCCTCCTCGGCGTGATCCATATCGTCTTCCAGCCCGTGATAGGCTACCTTTCCGACCGGTCAGCCAATCCCTGGCTGATCATCTGGGGTCCCATCCTCACCTGTTTCGGAGCCACCATGATCCCCCTGTCGCCCACCTACGGCGCCGCTCTCTTCTTTGTCGGTCTCTGGGGACTGGGGAGCGCCATGTTCCACCCCCAGGGACACGGAGGGGTGGGACACGTTGTACCCCGGGACAGGCTGACGGTCTCCCTGGCCCTCTTCGCCGTGGCCGGGACTGCGGGAGTGACAATGAGTCCCCTCTTTGCCGTCGCCCTGGTGAACACCGTCGGCCTGAAGCTCATGCCCGTGGCGGCCATTCTTCCTGTACTTATCCTCGGACTTTTCACATGGCGAACCATGCCCTCCATCTCCCACGAGAGCGGCGATGCCATGATGCCCCAGAAGGGGCTTCTCTCCACCATGAAATCTGTCTTCGCAGTCATTTACCCCATCTGGGCCATGTCCACCGTGAGGGACGCCACAAGCCAGGGTGTGCGGATGTTCTTTCCGATCCGCATCGCCGCTGAAGGAGGGGACATTGCCTTCGTGGGGACGGTCCTTTTCCTGATCATGCTGGGAAGTACCATCACCATGCTGGTCATCGGCAGGATGGCCGACAGGTACGGCAAGAAGAAAACCTTGACTGTCACAATGGCGCTTTCCTCCCTCTTTCTTTTCACGGGGCGGGTGTCGGGGGGATGGACAGCCATCCTCTTCTTCGTCTTGGGGACGGCGGCGGTGAACGCCACCATGCCCATTACGGCGGCTATCGCCCAGGAAATGGTGCCCAACTCGAGGGGCATGGCCAGCTCCATCGTCATGGGGCTTTCCTGGGGCATGGGGAATATGCTCATGGCCCCCTTCGGCAGGGTGGGAGACCTCTACGGGGTGAACGCCACCCTCTTCATAGTGGCGCTCCTTCCCCTTATCTCCCTTCCTCTGCTTTTCACCCGCCCCTTCAGGGAAGCGAAAGACTGAATTCCCCCGATATAGCGGGAAATGACGAAGGGCGCGGAAGATTCCGCGCCCTTCGTCATTTGTTCTTTTCGCCTTCAACCCAGTGTTTTCTTCGCTTCTCCCGGGCGAGTTCCCGGGGTTCCAGCGAAACCGCTTCCCCTTCGAACAGGGATTCAATTCCTCCCGTATAGATGTTCTTTGCCTTTTCGCAGGTCTCTCTGCATTTCCCGCCGCAGACGCTCCTGTTGTCGTCCGGCTCGGTGTATACGGTGACGACCCCCTCGAAGTTCCGGAGCACCGTTTTTCTGTCGGACCTCGAGAGAACATAGTTCGGCATGACGGGGATCTTCCCGCCCCCTCCCGGTGCATCCACCACGAAGGTGGGTACGGCCAGGCCGGACGTGTGGCCCCGGAGATATTCCATGATCTCGATGCCCTTGCCGATGGAGGTGCGGAAGTGCTCTATACCCCGGGAAAGATCGCACTGGTAGATATAGTAGGGGCGCACCCGCATCTTCAGGAGCTTCTGGTTGAGGTCCCGGAAAATATAGGGACAGTCGTTCACCCCCTTGAGGAGGACTGACTGGTTTCCCAGGGGGATCCCGGCGTCCGCCAGCTTCGCGCAGGCCGCCGCCGCCTCGGGAGTCAATTCCCTGGGGTGATTGAAGTGCAGGTTGATCCAGAGGGGGTGGTACTTTTTGAGCACGGAGCAGAGCTCCTCCGTCACCCTCATGGGGAGTACCGCGGGAATCCTGGTACCGATACGGATGATCTCAACCGTAGGTATGGCTCGCAGCCGGGACAGGATAAAATCGAGGGTCCCGTCCGACAGGGTGAGGGGATCCCCTCCCGTGATCAGCACGTCCCGTATCTCGGGAGTCCGGGCGATATAGTCCACGCAGCGGCTGATCTGCTCCTCCGTCCTGGATGTGTCGTTCTGACCGGCGAACCGCCTCCGCGTACAGTGGCGGCAGTACATGGCGCATTGGTCCGTGACGAGGAGGATACACCGGTCAGGGTACCTATGGGTCAGTCCCGGCACGGGGGAGTCTACGTCCTCATGGAGAGGGTCGAGGAGGTCGGTAGGGGATATCAGGGTCTCCTTCAGGGTCGGGATGGCCTGCTTCCGTATGGGACAGGCCGGGTCGCTTCCGTCGATGAGGGAGGCGTAATAGGGGGTTATGGCCATCCGGAGGGAGTTCAGGCTCCGCTTCAGTGTTGCCGATTCCCCCTTGGAAAGGGGGAGGATCTTTGCCAATTCTCCCGCAGTGGTGATCCTGGCCTTCATCTGCCAGCGCCAGTCGTTCCAGAGTCCTTCCCCGGCGGACTCCCGGAGTGCCTCCAGGTAGGGCCTGTTCGAGGGGAAGAGGGGGAGCACCGGAAGGGCGCCTTCTTTCACTTTTTTCGTCCTCGGGGACGGGGGGCGGGTTTCCTCCCCGTTCCTCTCCGCCTGGATTTCGTTACTTTTCGATTTTTTTGCAGTAGAGGACAAGGTCGTCACCCTCCGAATAGAAGTCTGGAATGCGTCCGCATTCCTTGTAGCCTGTCGCAAGATAGAAATGGCGCTGCCCGAGATAGTCGTCCCGTCCCGCGGTTTCCACCCGCACGACCGCGCTGGCGGATTGTTCGAGCAGGGCAGAACACATCTTTTCTTCCAGTATCCTGCCTATTCCCTTTTTCTGGTGCGCCGGGTCCACGGCGATCCAGTACAGATCGTAGGCGAACCGGGTCATGGGTGTCGGGCCATAGATCAGGAATCCCGCCAGGCTCCCGCAGTTCCACTCGGTAAGAAGGATGTAGTCCTTTCCCGGGTGGAGAGACCATTCGATCAAAACATCCTCGAGAACGTCAAGCTCTTCGGGGGTAAAGGCCCCGGTCGCCTTCGCCACACTCAGGCAGCGGTCTGCCGGCAGATTCACCACTGTTGTTCTCCTCCCCGCACACTTTCGAGGGCAAGCTCCACGATACGGGCCGCCACCTCTTCCATCTCCATGCCGCCTTCGCGGCACTGCCTCAGAAACCCGCCGCCCGGACCCATGTCGGGGTTCGGGTTAACGTCGATCACGTAGAGCGAACCGTCCTTCTCCCTCAGATCGGCCCGGAAGTACCCTCTGCAGCCGAGAGTCTTTCCCGCCTCGGCGGCCAGTCGTTTCGCCCTTTCCTTCAGGGCTCCTTCCGCCGGTTCGGGGACCAGGTCGTAGAGAGGGGAGGCCGGATCCCACTTCGAGCCGTAGTCGAGAAAGGGGAGCCCGGCGTTCCACTTCCCGTAGTCGATGACGGACACGGCGGGAATGAAATAGGGGCCGTTTCCTATGCAGGAGACGGAGTACTCCTTCCCAGGAAGGAATTCTTCCACCCTAATTCCGCCGGAGAAGAGCGTCAGTTTTTCCATGGCCCTCCGGGCGAGGTCCATCCTGTCAGTCACGAGGGATTTTTCGTCGACGCCCACGCTTCCGTCCTCCCGCAGGGGTTTCAGGAACAGGGGAAGGGGGAGATCGTCCAGGAGGGAAAGGGAACTGCCCGGAAGGAGGGTCTTTCCCTCAGGGACGGGGATGCCGTTTTCCCTGAGCAGAGAGGAAACGGTCTCCTTCGACAGGCAGGTTTCAAGGACCGCCGCGGGGTTCCCGGTGCAGGGGATGCCGGTTTTCTCCAGCAGGGCGCGGAATCGGTGCTCCGCTCCGCTGTCGTTTCCGAAACCTTCGAAAAGGTTGAAGACGCATGTCGCCCCCGTTTTTTTCAGGCACCCGAACAGCCGTTCCGATGAAGTGAGCAGAGACTGAGTGATGTCCCAGGCCTCCGCCGCCCATCCCGCCCGTTCGAGGGCACAGCAAAGCGACGCCCTGGCCTCCAGGGCGTCGGCCACGTCGGGCCGCGCCTCCGGTTCGACGGCGGCGGCCACGAGTATGAGCAGCTCTTTTTGAGGAGGTTCCTGGGCTGCGCCAGGTTTCATAGGGCATCTGCCCCCACGGGAAGGGCGGAGAAGGCGAGGCCGTTCCGTCGGAAGGCGCACGCGAGGATGGAGCGGACCAGGTCCGGGTAGCTGCCGCCGCTCAAGCGGTGCAGAATAGGCAGATCGCTGTACTGCGGGGAGAGGCCGGGGAGGGGGTTAATGTCGATGATACGGGGGATTCCGTCCCCGTCGAGCCGGAAGTCAATCCTGGCCATGTCGCGGAGCTCCAGTGCCCGGAAGGCGCCCACGGCAAACCGACCGAGCTGTTCCCGCAAGGGGGCGGGTATGGACTCGGGGCCGTCGTACCGGATCCGTTCCAGGTAGTTTCGTTTTTCTTCCAGGGAGTAGAGGAATTCCTCCTTGGGGTGAACCGGGGAGATCCGCATCATTCCTGCTATTCCGGGCCGCCCGTTGCCCGTGACGCCCACGGTGATCTCCGCTCCGGGGAGGTATTCCTCCAGCAGGGCGGGCTGACCGTACCGCCGCCATATCCGGTCTATCCGGTCTTTGGCCTCCCGGGGCGAATGGGCCACCGAGTCGGTGAAGATGCCCTTGGAGGAGCCTTCGTACCGTGGCTTGACCACGTAGCGGGGCCGCTGCCGGAAAAGCTCCGGCAGGACGGACAGGTCGTCCTCCTCCCGGAATGAGGAGGAAAGGGGCACGGGAATTCCCTCTGAGGAAAGGGTGCGCCCGGTGAGGAGCTTGTCGAGGGCAACCGCCATCGAGACGGCGTCGGATCCCCAGAAGGGGATGGACTCGCTCTCGAGGATGCAGGGAACCTGGGCTTCCCTTCCCCTGGCGTCGCCCCGTCCTTCGGCGAGATTGGCCACGAAATCGGGTGCCTGGTCCCGGAGCCGGGGAAAAAAGTTCTCATCCTGTTCGCACAGGGACACGGAAAACCCGAAGGAAGCGATGGTCTCCGCCACAGATTCAACGGTACTCAGGGGGTCGTACTCTTCGTACTTGTCGTCGGGCTCTCCGGCACCGGCGGCTTTTTTCAGGTTGTAGACGACGGAAATGCGGGAAACAGGGCGCAACGGAACTTCAGGATCACAGCTGTATTCGTCGTTCACGGACAATCTCCTCCCGGAGTATGAAATTACAGGCCGTCCTCTCCGGACGGACCGGGGAAACATCAGATTGCGGGCAGGCCCGCCGATGAAATAAACGCCATGTCTCCCCTCCTCCCGGAGTCCGCCCCGGAGTGAATCAAGGGCTATTATCTGCGGATTATAGGTGTTTTTGACGGAAAAACAAGGGGTAAAAAATGGAAGAAACAGACCGGGAAGAGAAAGGAAAAGGGGCATCAGAAGAGGCCTCGTGCACGTTATGCCACGGTAATGAAAACGTCCTTCTTTGCCGTGCAGACAGGGCACGCGTCGGGACGTTCCCTTCCTCCACGCAGCCGCGCACCGGACAGAGGAAGAAGGTGGAATCTTTCCCCTTTTTCATGGAGGCGAGGGCTTTTTTTGTACAGCTCTCCGTGGACCTTTTCCGCTTCGTCGGCGAAGGTGAAGGCGCGGACGGCGTTCTTCTGCCCCTCTTCCTCGGCGTCCCTGATGAAGCCGGGGTACATCTCGGTGAATTCGTAGGTCTCACCGTCAAGGGCGGCCTGGAGGTTTTCCGCCGTGGATTTCACGCCGCCCATGGTCTTGAAGTGAGCGACGGCATGAAGGGTTTCCGTCTCGGCGACGGTTCTGAAAAGTTTGGCTATCGCTGGGGGAGCCTTCTTTCTCAGCCTGCTGGTCGAAGGCTTCAGAGAGACCTTTCATGGCCTTTCCCATTTTTCCGTTCCTCCCACAGTAGATGAGGCAGTGAAAAAAGGCGGCCCCCCCTGTGAGGCCGCCCCGTGTGCCGGATGTGTGCGGTGTTTCTGCTAGGAAAGAGCCACCGCGGCCTCCGGGGTGATCACCCGGAAGGTGAAGGATTCCGTGAAGAAAAGGCGGACCTTGTCGCCGTTCCGCTCATCGAAGCCGAGGGAGAGGTCCTGGCCGAGGACGAGTTCGAAATCCCCGCCCCGGAGGGAGACCACGTAGGAATCGTCCTGGGAGGAAAGGATAATCTTGTCCACCAGGCTCCCCAGGTGCTTGGATATGGGGTAGCAGGAAGCGGTCCCGTAGATGGCCTTCCAGAGTTTCGGAGACGCCACGAGGGCGTAGGGGCCCTCTACGGCGTCTCCAATGAGCTTGAAGATGGCTGTGGATACGGCATTCACGATCTTTTCCGCGTCATCGCCGCCGAGCTTCACCGACCGTCCCTTTGCGGCGGCGGCAAGTCCTTCGATGCCCGCTTCGGCAAGGCCCTTGTAAACTGCCTTTTCCTCGAACAGGGCGATCTCCTTCGCCGCCTTCTCGAGGCCGGAGAGGTCCGGATCCTTCGCGCCGCGGCTGATATTGTCCAGCTCCCAGATGTCCATCTCAAAGGTGTGCCTGGTTTCAACCAGTGGAAGCACCCTGTTCATGCCGTACTGGACGCCGTCCTTGGGCTGCTTCTGGGCGACGTCGAGCCTGCCGGTGGGATGAGCGCTGTATGACCAGCCCTTCGGACCTTCCACGTCCACGAACTTCCGGGCGGAAAGATTCGCCGCGAGGACCTTTTTCGCCCGGTCGTCAAGCTCCGCCCAGGCCTCGGGGGTGATGAGAGAGGCTGCTCTTCTCAGAATATCCATTGTATTGACCTCCTTGTTATCGGGTATCTCCGGTACTATTTCAGGCTGCCTATGCCCAGCCCGCCGGGTGTGCCGTCCGCTCCGCCACCGGTTTCGACATCGAGCAGGGAAGCCGTGGTGAAGAGGTATGTTTTGAGTTCCTTATCCCATCCCTCCATGTTCCGGCGGAGCCACTCGATAAGCATGACGGCGTGCTCGATTTCTTCATTTCTGTTGTGGGCCAGGAGCTCCTTCAGTTCGGTGTTTGGCGTCGCGGCCACTCTCTGGTTGTAGTAATTGATGGCTTCCACTTCTTCCATAAGGCTCTTGAGCGCCCTTGCTTCGTCGGCTGTCTTCTGGTCGAGAATATCGGCAGGTTCCGTGAACTGCATGGTATCTCTCCTTTCATTCTTTTCGCCGGGGGCTCGCTGCTTCACTCCAGCCTCACCGGTATGATTTTTTCCTATTATACCCCGTGGAGAAAAAAATGAAGGGGTATTTCGGGGCAGAAATTGTTATATTGTAATCGATTTAATACGCCAGACGATAGTATAACAAAAACGGAACACGTCAACATGAGTCAGGTGACCTAAGGAAACCCTGAAAAGGAGAGCACCGTCATCACATCGCCCTACAGGGACATGATCACCGGGGAGCTTATCGTGAGCGTAACGGCCCCGGTGATCGCTCCTTCCGGAAAGCTCCGCGGCGTCTTCGGCATTGACGTGAGCACGGCTCACGTGAGGGAAAAAGGTTCTTTCCCGAAAGGTTTTCGGCGCAGGGGACGGCTTCCTCGTGGACAGGAAGGGCTTTTTCCCGGCAGCTCCCATCCCGGGAAGGGAGCTTTCGGAGAAGCATCGTCATTCCCCCGGCGGCGGTGCCCCCCTCCACAGCAACCAAGGCGCTGTTTCACAGGGAGCCCGGCATGCAGTCATTCCTTTCTGTGGCGAGAGAGCCATGCTCTTCCATTGGCCGGCAGGGGAGCGCTCCTCATTCGGGATAATACTGTCCGCGATGGTGTTCAGCCGCTTCACCCAGTACATCCCCACCCTTACCGAAGAGGCTCCGGCCATACAGGACACAATCTCGCCGATGTAACCGGGAGCCCCCGGAGAGGCAGAAAGATCTGGAGAAACACCTCGAGCGTCATGGAGATCGTTTCGGGCACGGGAGCGGAGCTCATCGGGGGAGCGGAACGGCTTGCCGCGGCCGGGCGCATCTGCATGACCCGCCATGAAAAATGGGACGGCAACGGATACTCCCTCGACCTTGCGGGGGACGAAAATCCCCTGGGAGGGGCAGGTGGCGGTCCTGTCGGACGGGTACGATGCCTGCGGTCCCGGAGGGTCTGCAAGGATTCGCTGCCCCACGAGGAAGCGGTCCGTATCATCCTGTCCGGCGACGGCCGGACGGAACCCCGCCGTTTCAGCCCGGAAGTTTTCGGATTTTTCAGGAACAGCCAGGGGAAAATGAACAGAAATTTCGAAAATCCGCCGGGTGAGGTAACAAAACAGGCCCTTCCGTGGTATCATAAAATCAAAAGAATAGACTTATCTCCGAGCCCGTCTTCCTACAGGAATTTCCCACGGCGGCGGGCCGTCAGGGTCCGTCCGGAAACAGGCGGGCCTCCCGTGTTCGGCAAGGAGATTCAACGGACTCCCCGGAGCCGTTCCCTGCCGTGTACGGGCGGGGAACGGCTTTTTTGATTCCGGCGTTTCGCGTTTCTGCACACAACATAAACATACGAGGAGGAAAGAAAAGTGAAAATGAGAAAACTGCGGTCGGTTCTGTTTGTTTGTCTGTTCGTTTTAGTCCTGGGAGGAGTTGCCTCCGGCGCCGAGGTTCTCCGGATGGCCACCACCACCAGCACGGACAACACGGGGCTTCTCGATTATCTGGCCCCCCTGCTGCTTCGGGAGAAGAACATCGAGCTCCAGTGGGTTTCCGTGGGCACGGGCAAGGCCCTCGAGTACGGCAGGAACGGTGACGTGGACGTTCTTCTGGTCCATGCCCCCGAGCTGGAGAAGAAGTTCGTCGCCGACGGGTGGGGCGTCAACCGCCGCCAGGTGATGTACAACGACTTCATCGTGGTGGGGCCTGCTTCCGATCCCGCGGGGGTCAAGGGAATGGCCGCCGCCGACGCCCTGAGGAAAATCGCCGCCTCCGCAGCGCCCTTCGCCAGCCGGGCCGACAAGTCGGGAACCCACGTGGCGGAACTTACCCTCTGGAAAAACGCGGGGATCCCGGAACCCGACAAGGAGAAATGGTACATCCAGACAGGCCAGGGAATGCTTGAAACCCTCATGATCGCCGATGAGCGAAAGAGCTACTGCCTCACCGACAGGGGGACCTTCATCAAGTACGAGGATTCCCGGAAGGAACAGGGGGGACTGGTGATCATCGTCGAGGGTGACGAATCTCTGAAAAACCAGTACAGCGTCATCGCCGTCAACCCTGCCAAGTGGGAGAACATTCGGTACGACCTTGCCGTGACCTTCATTGACTGGATGGTGTCCCCGTCAACCCAGAAGGCCATTGCCGACTTCCAGCTACTCGGAAAGCAGCTCTTCTTCCCGAACGCCGTAAGGTAAAAAACAGGGGAGCGACGGAATTCCCGGCGCTCCCCTCTCTTCAGACTCCAGCTTTCTATGCTTTTTCCTCGATGGCCACTTTCTTCATCTTCTCGGCCTGGACCTTTTCAGCGACTTCCACGGTAAGCACCCCGTTTTTGAACGTCGCTTTCGCCGATTCAGGGTCTACTTCCATGGGGAACTGAATGGACCGGGAGACCTTTCCGTAATACCGCTCCGACCGGAGAATGTCGTTCTCTTCCACCGTTTTCTCGTCCGACTTCTCCGCCTGCAGGGTCAGCCTGTCCTCGAAAACGTTCAGTTCAACCTTCGACGGGTCGATGCCGGGAAGTTCGAACTCGGCGAAAACCTTTCCATCCTTCCGGTAAAAGTCCCCCCTCGGAATCGCAGGAACCCTTTCCGTCTCCGGGGCATACCCCATATCGGAAGAAAACTCGCCGAAAGCCCGGAGCATGTCCCGCATCATCTTGTCCACTGAAGCGAAAGGTGTGATGGGCTGAGTAATGTCATTGGGCCGCATGGCCAGAAATCTCCGTGCCATTGTCTCCACCTCCATAAATTTGATCTTTATTGACCTTACGCTAACAATTATATTCGTCAGTTTTGGTTAGACAAGGGCGAAAAGGAAGAAACAGGAAAAAATATCGGGAAATAGGGCTGAATTTCCTCTGCACCCTTCTGATTTCTCTTTTTTTCTTTGTATTTCTTTTCAGAATGGGGAAGGGACCCTAAATCCGCAGGCACCGGTGACACTCCCCGCTGAGGTGCGGATTTAGGGGGACCCCGCAGGAGTATAATGAAAACAAAACAAATTTTACCGGCAAGGGAGAGTATGCAATGAAAAAAGACATAGGAATCTCCACCCCCCTCTATCCTGCGCCTGCCTTGGTCGTGGCGGTCTATGGCACCGACGGGCGGCCCGGCGGGCTCATGGTCGCCTGGGGAGGAGTCTGCAATTCGGAACCGCCGTGCATTTCTGTGGCTGTTGCGAAATCCCGCCATACCCTGGAGGGAATACTGGAGAAGAAAGCCTTTACGGTGAATGTCCCGTCGGAGAGCCAGGCCGCGGAGGCCGATTTCTTCGGTGTTGCCTCGGGGAGGGATGTGGACAAGTTTTCCAGGACGGGCCTCACCCCGGTAAAGGGGGAGATAGTGGACGCACCGCTGATCGAGGAGTTTCCCGTTTCCATGGAGTGCGAAGTTGTTCAGTCCCTTGATCTCGGCTCCCATATTCTCTTCGTGGGAAAGGTGGTCAAAACCTGGGCCCGGGAAGAATGCCTCGACGAAAAGGGGTATCCCGATCCTGAAAAAGTGCGCCCTCTGGTTTTCGCCCCCCGCACCGCGAAGTACTTCGGCCTGGGAAACCTAGTGGGAAAGGCCTTCGGCGAGGGGAAGAAATATCTGGGGAAATAGGCTCGATTTTTCCCTGGTCCCGAAAAAGTGTCCCGGCCATGGTCTTCGGCCGGGACACTTTTTCGGGACCTCTCTCTTGATACCGGAATCTAAAATGCGCCGGAGGTTTTCTCCCTGGGCCGGAAGATCAGGAACAGTCCGATGACTGCTGCGGTGCTCCCGAGAGCTATGGGCAGGCTGCCGTGGAGGGCGAGAAGGCCGAAAAGGGCGAATGCCAGTCTCTCCGGCAGGGAGAGTCTCCGCTTCGTGAATCCGGTGATGGAGAATCCCAGCCCCGCCATGGCGGCGGCGCCGCTGACGATGGAGATGATGTTGCCCATGAAGGTGCTTTTGAGGAGCAGGCCCGGATCGTAGCAGAACGCAAAGGGCACGATGAAGGCAAGGATCCCCAGCCGGCAGGCGGCAAAACCCGTCTTGTTGGGGGGAGAACCGGCGATGGACGCAGCAGCGTAGGCTGCCAGGGCCACGGGGGGGGTAATGTTCGAGATGATGGCGTAGTAGAACACGAAAAGATGGGCTGCCAGGGGCATGATCCCGATCTGGGCCAGAGCGGGGACGCCGAGGGCCGCGCCCAGGATGTAGGCGCTCGTGGTGGGAAGCCCCATGCCGAGGATCAGGGAGACTATGGCTATGAAAATGAGGGCCAGGAAGGGGATGCCGCCCGAAAGAGCGAGAACGGCTCCCACGAATTTGAAGCCGATGCCTGACAGAGCCACCGAGCCGATGACGAGGCCGGCGGAGGCGCAGGCGGTGCAAATCATGGGGATGTTCTGTGAGCCGTCGTGGATGGCCTGAAGGATTTTCTTCGGTCCCATTCTTTTCCCGGGATTGAAGAGGGAGACAGCCCAGGCGAGGGAGATGCCGGCAATGGCACCGTACATGGGCGTATACCCCGCGAGAAGCATGTATACCAGGAGGACGATGGGGGACATCATATAGAGTTTCTTCATCACCGACCTGATTGAGGGAAGCTCGTCCGCGGGGAGCCCCTTGAGGCCGTCCCGGAGGGCCGTCAGGTGGACCATGAGGAGTACCGTGCCGTAGTAGAGCAATGCCGGCAGCATGGCGGCGATCATGATGGTGTTGAAGGGCACACCGAGGAGGGCGGCCATGACGAAGGCGCCGGCTCCCATGACGGGGGGCATGATCTGTCCTCCCGTACTGGCCACCGCCTCCACGGCACCTGCAAAGAAAGGCTTGTAGCCGATCCGCTTCATGAGAGGAATGGTGAAGGACCCGGTTCCGTAGACGTTGGCCACGGCGGAGCCGGAAATGGAGCCGAAGAGGGCCGAGCTGAGCACGGCGATTTTCGCCGGGCCGCCGGGGGCGGTTCCGGTGAAGGCCTGGGCGAACTCCATGAAATACTCTCCCACGCCGCTCTTTTCAAGGAAGCCGCCGAAGATGAGGAAGATCATGACAAAGGTGGCCGAGACTCCCAGGGAAGAGGAGAAAATGCCTTCGTCGGTGAGGTACATCCCTTCGATCAGCCTTTGGAACTCGGTGGGAACACCCCTGAGGAGCCGGGGCAGGAAGGGGGCGTCGCAATAATAGGTGTAAACCGTGAAGAACACCGCCACGATGACCAAGGGAAGGCCGACGATCCGCCTCGTTGCCTCGAGCAGAAGGAGGATCAGCAGGGTTCCCAGGACGAGCTGGGCGGTTGTCAGGTCGTCCACCCCCTGCATCCGCATCATGATCTCGTCGTAGTTCAGCATGATATAGACACCCGGCAGAGCGGAAAGGGCGGCAAAAATCCAGTCGTACCAAGGGACGGAAGTTTCAATAGCCTGTTGCTTCCTGCCTGCCGCAAAGGGGTAGAGAACGAAGCACATGGGGAGGACCCAGGTGAGGTGGATCGCTCTCTGAAGATACGCCTCGAAGGTTCCGAAAACCGCGGTATAAATGTGAAAAAGGCCCATGGCCAGAACGTAGACATACAAACCCTTTGCCACGAAGCCGTCGAGTTTCCTCATGGAAAAAACTCCCTCCTTGAAAACACAGGGCTGCCGAAAAAGGCAGAAATGTCCGGAACGAAGGCAAAGGCGGGCTGGATCAGCCCGCCTTCCGGTTCAAAGTGCGAAAAGATGGGGTGCTATTTCTTGGAGACTTCGTTCCAGTAGCGGACGGCGCCGGGGTGGCTTTTGACGGCTCCGCCTGGGATCGCCGTGGCGGGGGTAAGTTCGTTGATGTCCACCACTGCCTTGGAGAGAATCTCCTGGTTCTCGTGCATCACCTTGCACAGGTCGTAGACAAGCTGCTCGTCGAGGTCGCCGCGGACCACGATGCAGGTGTAGTCGCCCACGACTCTCACGGTGGGAGTCTGCTCGGTCACGGACTTGTAGATTCCGGGATCCACCGTGAAGGTGACAGTGCCGTAGGCCTCGCCGACTTTATCGAGGGTAGCCTGCTCCATGCCCAGAAGGACTATGTCCGTCTGGCTCTCGATCTGCATCACGATGGAAGCGACTTTGCCCACGGAGAAGGCGAAGACGTCCAGGTGGTTGTCCGCCAGAAGGTCTGCGCCGCCGGAATAAGAGGCGTATTCCACGGAACCGCCCCAGTCCTTCAATTCCTTCCTGTAGTCGGCGATACCGAAGCCGGCCTTGAAGATGCCGTTCACGATGAACTCGGAACCTGTGCCCGTCTTGAGGGTTGCGAACCGGGTGGGAATCTTCTTTGCGATGAGGTCGTCGAGGGACTTGATGCCGTGCTTCTCCGCGAAGTCCTTCCGTGCGATGAAGTAGGTGTACTGGGTGTAGAGGTTGGCCATGATGACGGCGTTGTCGGTAGTTTCCTTGAAGGGAGCGTCGCTCGCCTTCTGTCCCACGGCGACCATGGAAGTGTTGGAGAATCCGAGCTCGCCCTTGGCGTTATGGACATTGATGATGTTGGCCACGGCGCCGCCGGTGATGCTGGTGGTGGGGATCAGCTTGGAGGTCCAGAGGTCGGCGAGGGCTCCGCCGAGGGCGAACCAGTTACCGCCCGGAGGGCCCGCCAGGAAGCGGAGCTGGTCCGGCGTGACGGTCTGGACGGCAAAGGCTGAACCGCTCAGGGCGAAAATGAGCGCAAGAGCTGAAAGAACGAGAACGCGCTTTTTCATTTTTTTATTCACACTCCTGTTAATATGGGTTAGAATTCCTTCGAATTCATTAAAGAAATAATAAGGGCTTTACAAAAAGGTGTCAATGAACCGGCGGACCTTTTGTCTTGAGTCTCCACAATGAAAGGAGTTTTCAATCATGAACCACTGTCGCCTGTTTTCGGGCACCGTCACCGGAGAAGCCGATCCCTCGGGCAGGATTCCGGCGAGAAGCGAAATTCCAAGGGAATACACCTGGGACCTGGAGGCCGTCTTTCCTACAGCAGAGGCATGGGAGGAATCGTTTCGCCTTCTGGGAGAAGAAATGGAGCGGCTCGGAGGCTATAACGGAAGGCTTTTCGAGTCACCGGAGACACTGCTGGAGTTTCTGAAACTGGAGGAAGCCGCTTCGGAAAGGATGGGCAAGCTCTATGCCTATGCGGTGATGAAGAGCCACGAGGATACCGCCGACGCTGCCCGGCAGGCACGGGCCGACAGGGCGGGCTCTCTCTTGGCCTCCTACGGCGCCGTCCTCTCCTTCTACCGGCCGGAAATCCTTGCCGCCGGAAAGGAGAAAGTGAACAATGCCATAAAAGCCTGTCCCGGGCTTGAAATGTACCGCCATCACTTCGATGATCTCCTCCGGACCGCCGGGCATGTTCTCGGACCGCAGGAGGAAGAAATTCTCGCCCGGTCCGGGGAAATGGCCCGCACGCCGGAAAATGCCTTCTCCCTTCTGACGAACGCCGACCTCACATTCCCGGTGATCCGCGACGAATCGGGCAGGGAGACCGAGCTCTCGGAGGAACGCTACTACCTTCTGAGCCGGTCGAAGGACAGGAGAGTCCGGAAGGACGCTTTCGAAGGGCTTTTCACCACCTACGGGAAATTCAGGAACACCCTCGCAGCCCTGTACTCCGGGAGCGTGAAATCCGACCTCTTCTTCTCCCGGGCCAGGAAGTACACCTCTGCCCTCGAGGCGTCTCTCCACGGCGACAATATATCCCCATCCGTGTACGACATGGTGGTGGACACGGTGAACAGGAACCTCGACGCTCTCCACGGCTACATGGCGCTTCGGAAAAAAACCCTCGGGCTGGAGGAGCTGCGGATGTACGACCTCAACGTGCCCCTTGCCGACGAGCCGGAAACCAGGATCCCCTACGGAAAGGCTGTTGAAATGGTGACGGAGGGGCTTGCGCCTCTCGGGACGGAATATCTTGACGTGCTGAAAAAAGGATTTTCCTCCCGGTGGATCGACGTATACGAGAATCAGGGGAAGAGAAAAGGGGCTTATTCCTGGGGAAGCTACGGAACCCACCCCTACATCCTCCTGAACTACAACGGCACCCTCAGGGACGTGTTCACCATCGCCCACGAGGCGGGGCACTCCCTCCACACGTGGTTCTCCCATGCCGGCCAGCCGCAGGTCTACGCCGACTACACCATCTTCCTCGCGGAGGTGGCATCCACCACCAACGAGGCTCTCCTCCTGGAATTCCTGCTGGAAAAAGCGCCGAAGGAGGAGAAAATCTTCCTCCTGAACCACTATCTTGACCAGGTGCGGACCACGGTGTACAGGCAGACCATGTTCGCCGAGTTTGAACGGGAAACCCACGCTCTGGCCGAAAAGGGAGAGGCTCTTACCGCCGAGCTTCTCTGCTTCCTGTGGAGAGGGCTGAACGAGCGGTATCACGGCCCCGAAACGGCCGTGGACGAGGTCCTGTCAGTGGAATGGGCCAGAATTCCCCATTTTTACAGCGCTTTCTACGTCTACAAATACGTTACCGGATTCGCCGCCGCAGGCTGCCTGAGCAGCGGTATCCTCAAGGGCGGGGAGGAAGAGAGGCGGCGCTATATCCGCTTTCTTTCCAGGGGCAGTTCGGCCTACTCCCTGGATATCCTCCGGGAGGCCGGGGTGGATATGACCTCACCTGTTCCACTGGAGCAGACCATCCGCACTTTCAGGGAAAAAACAGCCCTCCTGGAAAACCTCCTGGAATCAAGATCATAAAAAAGGCGGCCCTCCGGGGCCGCCTTTACCTGAGCAGGCTGCGGCACTGTTCCTCGAGCCGCTTCACCATCTCCCACCCCGCATAGGACAGCCCCCTGGTGGAGGAATAGACACACTGGATCTCCCAGGACAGTTCCTCCATTCCCTCGAGCAGTACGGGGGTCAGTTCTCCCGAGCCCAGCTCCTTCCGGACCGAGAGAGCGCTGGTAATGGCCACTCCTACGCCCCGAAGGGCAAGGTGTTTTGCCATCTCGATTTCGTCCGTCTCCACCTGTCCGCCGAACCGGATTCTGTTCCTGAGAAGAAATTCGTCCACGTAGGTTCCCAGGGGGCAGTCCCCCGCAAACCTGATGAGCGTCTCGGCGGCGGTCTCAGCAAAGGAGGCCCGGCCCCGCTGTGCCCACGGGTGGAATGGCGCGGCAACCAGCACAAGAGGGTCGTCTCCAAGGACACGGTACGTCAGGTCCGGTTCCCGGGATGAGGGGAAGTTCCGCCCGAGGATGACCAGCTCGACTTCGCCGCTCCTGAGGTCGGAGAGAATTTCCGTAGTGTTTCCCGAGGAAACGGACACCGAGATTGAGGGAAAGGCGGTCCGGAAATCGGCCAGGGCCTGGGGAAGGATGTAGTAGCCCGCAAAAGGGGAGACTCCGGTCACAAGCCTTCCCGACCGCAGGGCCTGCATGTCCCGGAATCGTGCGGGGATTTCGTCCGCCTGGCGGAGAAGATCGGATGCCAGAGCATAGAGGGCCCTGCCCTCCGGGGTGAGGGAGATGGTCCGTCCCTTTCGTTCGAAGAGGCGGATGCTGTGGTCCTTTTCCAGGGAGGCCACGTGCTGGCTGACCGAAGGCTGTGAGAGAAAGAGCTTCCCGGCCGCCTGCCGGAAGGATCCTTCCTCGACGACGGCGCAGAATATTCTCAGCTGATGGAGGTTCACGTCAATAAGCCTCCCCTGACCTCAATCCGCTCATTTTTCAGGCAGAGGGAGTGTCGCCGGGCAAAAGGTGAATTCGCCCTCCCCAGGGGCGGAGAGATCTCGCTCCGCCCCTGGGGGAGGGCGCCCGGGGGAGAGAAACCGACACGGATGTCGGTTTCACAGGCAGGCAGCCGGCGAACGCAGGGAGCCGCGGGACTCGCTTGGGCAGTTGTCACGAACGACAATCTGCACCCCCCGCCCAAGCGAGTTCCGGTGACGCTCCCCGCTGAGGTGCGGATTTAGGCCTGATTTTGATATAGGAAATCCTGATGAATTATATCATTATTTCTTTCTTGAAAATAATACTGTCTGGTGTATCTTGTTGCTGTCAGAGAAGGGAGCGGTGAGCCGTGGAAATAAAACGGCAGGAAGATCTCGTCCAGCTCTGCAGGGAACTCCTCCGCCGCCCCGCCGTTTCCGGCAGGGAGGGGGAGGTGGCCCGGTTCGTGTCCGACGTCATGACCGCCCTTGGTTATGACCGGGTGACCACCGATTCCTACGGCAACGTGGTGGGTACCATGATTTTCTCCGGCGCCGGGGAGAGGGTTCTCCTCATTTCCCAGATGGATCACGTGGACGTGGGGGACGCCGCCGAGTGGTCGAAGTATCCCTACGGTGCCTTCATCGAGGACGGCAGGATTTTCGGCAGGGCGGCTTCCGACCAGAAAGGAGCCCTCTCTGCCATGATCATGGCGGGCGCCTTTCTCAGGTCCGACCTGGGCCCTTCGCTGAAAGGACAGCTTTCCGTGGCCGCCGCCGTACACCAGGAAACCTTCGAGAACGTGGCCTCCAGGGCGATCGCCGACACGGCGGATCCGACCTGCGTCCTGGTAGGGGAGGCGTCTTCCCTCCTGCTGGAGCGGGGACAGCGGGGCAGGGCGGAAATCCGGCTGGACACATTTGGTAAAATGGCCCACTCCTCCCACCCTGAATACGGCGTCAATGCCGCCGAAACGATGAACGCCCTTCTTTCCTATCTGAAACAAAACTTTTCCCCTCCCCGGGACCCTTTTCTCGGCGAGGGAATCCTTGTACTCACCAGCCTTTATACATCTCCTGCGGGAGCCGGAGGCGCCGTTCCGGAAAAATGTACCGCCCTCTTCGACCGCAGGCTTCTCCGGGGGGAAACCCTCGAAGGGGCCGCCGGAGAGCTGAGAACCATCATCGCCCGTGCGTCGGAGCAGATTCCGGGACTCCGGGCAAGGGTCTCCTTCCCGGTGATGGAGGACCGGTGCTATACCGGGGCCCCCATCAGGGGAAACCACTACGCTCCGGCCTGGGCCATGCCGGAGAATTCGGCCTTTCTGAAGGTCCTTTCGGCGGCCCTGGCGGAAGCGGGACTTCCCCACCGTGTCTCCGACAGACCGGGATTCGGGACGAACGGATGCCACTTTGCCGTGGAAAGAAAAGTGCCGACGGTCATATACGGTCCCTCCCGGAGGGAACTTGTCCACGGGGTGGACGAATATATCGAAATACGGGAACTCCTGGGGGCCTGCCGCGGATATTACGCCATGGCCGCCCGGCTTCTTTCCGGGCGGGACGGTGTGCTTGCCCCGGCGGCGGGAGTAGCGGTTTAGGAAGGAGGAAGACAGGATGGGAAAACCGGTGGAGCTGCGGTGCGTTCTCTGCGGGACGTCCTACGCGCCGGGGGAGGTTGAGTACACCTGCCCGAAATGCGGGCTCGACGGAACCCTCGATGTGTTCTATGACTACAAAGAAGCCGCCCGGACATTGACGGCCGGGGCGCTGGCCGGGAGAACCTCTTCCCTGTGGCGCTACGGCGAGATCCTGCCCGTTGAAGAGGAGGAGAACATACCCTCTCTCTCGGTAGGGTGGACTCCCTATTATGACTGTTCCGCTCTTGCGGAGGAGTACGGGGTCAGGGAGTTCTTCGTGAAGGACGACGGACGGAATCCTACCGGCTCCCTCAAAGACAGGGCGAGCGCCGTGGGGGTGGCCCGGGCGATTGAGCTCGGGCAGCGGACCGTGGCGTGCGCCTCGACGGGAAATGCGGCGAGCTCCCTCTCAGGCTTCGCAGCGGTGGGGGGACTGAAGAGCTTTATCTTTGTCCCGGAGAAGGCTCCTGCGGCCAAGGTGACCCAGCTGCTTGTCTACGGGGCGACGGTGGTGCTTGTCAGGGGGGATTATGCCGACGCCTTCCGGCTTGCCACGGCGGCCATAGAAAAGTACGGGTGGTACAACCGGAACTGTGCAATCAACCCCTACCTCGTGGAGGGCAAGAAGACCTGCGCCCTCGAAATGGCTGAGCAGAGCGGCTGGAATCCCCCCGACAGGGTTTTCATCTCCGTGGGGGACGGCTGCTGTATCGGCGGGTTGTACAAGGGATTCAGCGACCTGATGAAGATGGGGCTCATCAGCGAGATGCCCAAAATTACGGGCGTCCAGGCCGAGGGTGCGAAGCCCATCTTCGACGCCTTTCAAACCGGTGCAGAGCGGGTGGTTTTCGGCCCTGCCGATACCGTTGCGGACAGCATTTCAGTCGGTGCGCCCAGGAACTGGGCAAAAGCCCTGAGGGCGGTACGGGAATCCGGAGGGGACATGGTAGCCGTGTCGGACGCCGAAATTTTATCCGCCATACCCGAACTTGCGAGAAAGACAGGAGTCTTCGGGGAACCCGCCGGGGCGGCAGCCTTCGCGGGATTCAGGAAGATGGCGGGCGAAGGCCGACTGGGAAGAAAGGAACGGGTGGCCGTAGTGATTACCGGCAACGGTCTGAAGGATATCGAGAGCGCGCGGAAGTCCGCCGGATCTCCCATAATATCGGAGCCTGACATCGGCAGGTTCTCTGAACAACTTGAAAGGAGTGGGTTCCCATGTTAGAAAAAGGCCAGGAATTTCTTCGCGACACCGACCCCGAAATTTTCAGCGCTATCTCCGACGAACTCGAGAGACAGAGGAACGGCATCGAACTCATTGCCTCGGAAAATTTCGTCTCCCGGGCTGTCCTCACCGCCATGGGGTCGGTGATGACAAACAAGTACGCCGAAGGGTACCCCCATGCACGCTATTACGGCGGCTGCCACGTGGTGGACAGGGCTGAGGACCTCGCCAGGGACAGGGCGAAGGAGCTTTTCGGCTGCGACCACGTAAATGTCCAGCCCCACTCGGGGTCCCAGGCGAACATGGCCGTTTACTTCTCCGTCCTCCAGCCGGGGGACACTGTCCTGGCCATGAACCTCGCCCACGGAGGGCACCTTACCCACGGATCCCCGGTCAACTTCTCCGGCAAGCTCTACAACATAGTGCCCTACGGGGTCGACAGGACCACGGAGAGGATAGACTTCGCCGAGGTGGAGCGTCTCGCCGTGGAGCACAAACCGAAGATGATCGTCTGCGGCGCCTCCGCCTATCCCCGGGAGATCGACGCCGAAGAGTTCCGGGCCATCGCCGACAAGGTGGGCGCCCTGCTGTTCTTCGACATCGCCCACATCGCGGGCCTCATAGCGGCGAAATGTCACAAGGACCCCGTCCCCTACTGCCATTTCCTTACGTCCACCACCCACAAGACCCTCAGGGGGCCCAGGGGCGGCATGATCATGACCACCGCCGAGTACGCCAAAGTCATCGACAAGAGCATCTTCCCCGGCATGCAGGGCGGTCCCCTCATGCATATCATCGCCGCCAAGGCAGTGGCCTTCAAGGAGGCCCTCCAGCCCTCCTTCAGGGAATACCAGAAGAAAGTGGCGGCCAACGCGAAGGCCCTCGCCGGGGAACTTCTCTCCCTTGACTATCATCTCGTCTCCGGAGGAACGGACAACCACCTGATCCTCGTGAACCTGACGACCAAGGGAGTGACGGGAAAGGCGGCGGAAGCGGCCCTCGACCGGGCTGGAATTACGGTGAACAAGAACGCCGTTCCCTTCGACACCCAGAGTCCCTTCATCACCAGCGGCATACGGATCGGAACCCCTGCGGTCACTACCCGCGGCTTCGGCGAAGATGACATGAAGCTCATCGCCCGCTGGATCGACAGGGTCATCCGGAACGTGGAGAACGAGAAAGAGATCGAGGTCGTCCGCGCCGAAGTTCTCGAGGCATGCGGAAATCACCCCCTGTACCCGGGACTGGAATAAAGGAGAGCGCCATGAAATACGGAATCGACCTCACCATTCATGAAGAAGGACTGAAGCACGCCGTCGAGGTGGCGAGGAAACGGAACATCGTCATCCCCACGTTCAAACAGATGAAGGATCCTGAGACCCATACCCCCGCCTCCGTGAAGGAGAAGCTGAAAAAGACGGGGCTGTGGGACGTGGATTCGGCAAACCTCTTCAGGATCACCTGGAAAAACCAGCCGGTGAAATCCGGCGGACTGTTCGGCGGAGTGAACTACATCGAGCTGCCTCCGGCCCTCACCGGGGTTGACGCCCGGATTATCGCCATCGTGGGCAAGTGGTTCCCCACGGGAGCCCACAAGGTGGGAGCGAGCTTCGGATGCCTGGCCCCCCGCCTGGTGACGGGGCAGTTCGATCCCCTCCGCCAGAAGGCCGTCTGGCCCTCCACCGGGAACTACTGCCGGGGCGGGGCCTACAACGCCCAGCTCCTGGGCTGCGAATCCATCGCCATCCTTCCCGAGGGTATGAGCCGCGAGCGTTTTGACTGGCTCGAAACGGTGGCGGGAGAGATCATCGCCACCCCCGGGACGGAGAGCAACGTCAAGGAAATTTACGACAAGGTCTGGGAGCTTCGGAAGACCAGGGACAATATCGTCGTGTTCAACCAGTTTGACGAAATGGGCAACCACCTCTGGCACTACGAGGTGACGGGACACGCCATGGAAGAGGTTCTCCGCGAGATTATGAGGCCGGGAGACAGGTATGCCGGCGTGGCCGTCACGTCAGGGTCCGCCGGGACCACAGCCTGCGGAGACTATCTGAAGGAGATTTTCCCCGGAAGCAAAGTGGCCGTCGGTGAGGCCCTCCAGTGTCCCACCCTGCTGGAGAACGGCTTCGGAGCCCACAGGATCGAAGGCATCGGCGACAAGCATGTCCCCTGGGTTCACAACGTGAAGAACACCGACATGGTCATGGCCGTCGACGACGAGGACTGCATGGGGTTCATCCGGCTCTGCAACGAGCCCGCCGGAAAGAAGTATCTCCGGTCTCTGGGACTGACGGATGAATTCATTGACCGGCTTCCCCTCATGGGCATCTCCGGTGCGGCCAATGTTCTCATGGCCGTGAAGATGGCGAAGTATTACGAGCTGACGTCGAAAGACGTCATCCTCACCGTCTTCACCGATTCCATGGAGATGTACGGTTCCCGGTTGAAGGAGATGGAGGAGGAGCACGGCCCCTACACGGACATGGACGCGGCCGCAGGCCACGCCCGCCATGTTCTCGGCGTGCGCACCGACGGTCTTCTCGAGCTGACCTATGCCGAGAGAAGACGGATCCACAACCTGAAGTACTATACCTGGGTGGAGCAGCAGGGCAAAACCTCGGACGAGCTCAACGCCCAGTGGTATGACGCCGAGGAGTACTGGGGCGGCATCCACACCATGGCGGACAAAATCGACGAAAAAATCGAGGAGTTCAATCGCCTGACGGGATTGCTGTAGCCTCTCCCGCCGGAAGGAAAGTGTGGTGGTTTGACGCCTGTTCCCTGTTCCATGACGGCCCGGGGGGCCGGACAATGCGCACCGTGGCGGAAGAGATGAAATGGAGAGTTCATTGTCAAACAAAGGGAGGAGAACAAAATGAAAAAGCTCGGGATACTGTTTCTCGCGATCTGTATCGTGGCGACCTCAGCGGCGGCCTTCGCGGCCCCGAAGACCATCAAGCTGGCCCATCTGAACCCCCAGCAGCCCTTCGAAGTGGCCACCGCAGCCATGGCGGCCGTCTTCAAGAGCATGGTCGAAGCGGAGAGCAACGGGTCCCTGAAAGTGGACATTTTCCCTGCCGGGCAGCTCGGCAACGAACGGGAAACCATGGAGCAGGTCAAGGTCGGCGTGGTTCAGAGCTACATCGCCTCCGCCGGCGGCATGGCCGCGTTCTACCCCCTTTACAGCACCGTGGACATTCCTTTCGCCATTCCCAACTACGATGTAGCCTGGAAAGTCTATGACGGTCCCTTCGGCCGGCATCTCGCCTCCGAAATCGAAAACAAGGCCGGCTTCAAAGTGCTCGGCTACGGCGAAGCGGGCGGTTTCTTCCAGCTCTCCAACAGCAGGCGGCCCATCAAAACAGTAGCCGACATGAAGGGCCTCAAGATGCGCACCATGACCCTTCCTTCGCACCAGAATCTCATGAAGGCCTACGGCGCAGCCGCTACCCCCGTGGCATGGGCCGAGGTGTACACCGCCCTCCAGACGGGTGTGGTGGACGGCCAGCATAACCCCATCCCCATCGTCCTGACCGGGAAGCTCTTCGAAGTGCAGAAATATCTCACCCTCACCAACCATCTCTACAGCTCCTACTGCTGGGTCATGAACAAGGACTTTTATGCCGGGCTGACCGAGAAGGAACGGTCCATCGTGGACTCCGCCGCGCGGACGGCCATTGTGGCCGGCCGCGGACTGAACAGGATCATCGAATCCTCCGAGAGAGGCCTCCCCGCCCTTGCAGAGGCGGGCATGGAGATCAACACTCCCACCCCCGAGGCTCTCGAGGAATTCCGGAAGATCGGCCGGGAATCCGCCCTTGCCTTCATCCGGGAAACCTACAAGGATGAAGGCGTAGCCCTTGCCCGGATGTACCTCGACGCCGTCGAAGCCGCCATGAAGGAGGAAAAGTAGGGCTCCGGCCCTGCTTTTCCTCCCCGGGGAGTTTTATGATTACGAACAGTCCCGACGGGGCGAACAGTGAGGAAAGGGGAATTTTTCTCCTCGCAAGGAAAGTGGGGAACGGACTGGAGAGGATGATCGAACTGCCTGTGTTCATCCTCTCCATCCTCATGACCGCCATCGTGCTCCTCGGGGTCTTCTTCCGCTACGTGGTCCGCGACCCCCTCGGGTGGTCAGAGGAGCTGTCCCGGTACCTCATGATCTGGATGGCCCTGCTTTCCGTGGCGCTCTGCGTCTGGCGTCACGAACACGTGGGGGTAACCATGGCGATAAAAAAATTACCACGGACGGTCGCCAAAACACTGATTTTCGTCTCGAACGGCCTGGTGATGTATTTCCTCCTCGTTCTCACACGGTACGGCTTCCGGATGGCCGAGGGAGGAAAGGCGCAGCTCTCCACGGCCCTCGATACGTCCATGGAATGGTGGCTCATGGCGGTCCCCGTCAGCGCCCTGCTATGCATGATCATGCTTTCGTGCAAGATGGTTCTTGACGTCAGGAGAAAAAACATCGACGAAATGCTCATGTCTGAGGATATTATCGACACCGTGAAGCGGGAGGAAGGGCTCGACTTCGGCGATGTCCCCCTGAAAGAGGCGAAGCCGCGATGACCGGGTTCATTTCAGTCACCTTTCTGATTCTCATCGCCGTGGGCATGCCCATCGGCTTCGTGCTCGGCGTCAGCGGCCTCGCCGCAATGCTGAAGATGGAGCTTCCCTCGGTGCTCCAGCTCGTTCCCCAGCGATATTTCGCCGGGGTGGACATGTTTACCCTCATGGCCATGCCCTTCTTCATCCTGGCCGGGGAGATAATGAACAAGACGGGCATCACTTCCCGTCTCGTGAAGTTCAGCAATGTCCTCGTCGGACACCTTCAGGGCGGTCTCGCCCATGCCAATATCCTGGCCTCGGTGTTCTTCGCCGGAATCACGGGAGCGGCAGTGAGCGACACCGCCGCCATCGGATCCATGCTCATCCCCGCCATGGTGGACGAAGGGTACGACAAGGACTTTTCCGCCGCGGTCACGGCGTCGTCGTCGATCATCGGCCCCACCATACCGCCGTCGAACATCATGGTGATCTACGGAGCCTTCATGCAAGTCTCCATCGCCGGCCTTTTCCTGGCGGGAATAGTGCCTGGCCTGCTCGTGGCGGTGGCGCTCATGTTCCTGACCGCCCGCATATCAAAGAAGAGAGGATATCCCGTAGGATCCCGGAGGGCTACTCTGAAGGAAATGGCTCTTGCGTTCAAGGAGGCTCTCGTAGCGCTCCTCATGCCCGCCATCATTCTCGGCGGAATACTTTCGGGCATCTTCACGCCTACCGAGGCGGCGGCTGTTGCGGTAGCCTACTCCATGGTCCTCGGGTTTTTCGTCTACAGGAACCTGACCCTTGGGGACATGTGGCCCATATTCATGAAGATGGCCCGCACTACGGGCGTGGTCTTCCTCGTCATCGCGGCCGCGTCCATTCTCGGATGGGTACTTACCATCGAACAGATTCCCGAGAAAGTGGCGGCCCTCATGCTCAGCGTGAGCACCAATAAATGGGTGGTCATGGGCATGATCCTGGTGCTGCTGCTTTTCATCGGCATGTTCATGGACATCGCGGCGGCACTCATCATCCTTGGTCCCATCCTGCACCCCCTGGCGGTGAAGATCGGCTTCCACCCTCTTCACTTCGGCATCATCATGGTGCTGGCGCTGAACATTGCCCTTATGACGCCGCCGGTGGGTGCGTGCCTTTTCGTTGCCTGCGGCATAAGCAAGCTGACCATCGAGCAGCTGAGCAGGGAAATTTTTCCCTTCATCCTGGTGGTGCTCGCGGTTCTCCTGCTCATCACCGTGGTGCCTGAGATACCCCTTTTCCTTCCCAGGCTGATGGGTATGGTCCATTGACATCGGGAAACACGATCATTTGTATGAAAGAAGGTATTCCATGATTCCTTTCGAGAAGGTACTAAGCAAGGCGGAAGAGTACAGACCCAAAATATCCCGTTTCCTTCGGGACATGATCGCCCTACCCAGCGGAAGCTGCGGTGAGAAGGAAGTGATTTGCCGGATCAAGGAGGAGATGGAGGTCTGCGGGTACGACCGTGTGGAGATCGACCCCATGGGAAACGTCCTGGGCTTCATCGGGACGGGAAAACACCTTGTGGCCCTCGATGCCCATATCGATACCGTGGGTATCGGCGACCGCTCCCTCTGGCAGTATGACCCCTACGAAGGATACGAGGACGACGAGATCATTGTCGGCAGGGGGGCCAGCGACCAGGAGGGCGGCATGGCCTCTATGGTCTACGGAGGGAAGATAATAAAAGACCTCGCCCTCTCGGGGGATTTCACCCTCATGGTGGTGGGATCGGTCCAGGAGGAGGACTGCGACGGTCTCTGCTGGCAGTACATCATCAACGAGGACAAGTACCGTCCGGAGTTTGTGGTGCTCACCGAGCCCACGTCGTGCAACATCTACAGGGGACACCGGGGGCGCATGGAAATAAAGGTGAGCGCAAGGGGGATTTCCTGCCACGGCTCCGCCCCCGAGCGGGGGGACAATGCCATCTACAAGATGGCCCCCATCCTGCAGGAGCTCCGCGCCCTTCATGAAAATCTCCATTATGATCCCTTCCTTGGCAAGGGGAGCCTGACCGTATCGGAAATCTTTTTCAGCTCTCCCTCGAGGTGCGCCGTGGCGGACGGGTGCTCCATATCCGTGGACCGGCGGCTGACCCACGGGGAGACCTGGGAAAAGGCCCTCCAGGAGATACGGAACCTCCCGGCAGTCAAGGCCGCCGGGGCGGAAGTCTCCATGTACACCTACGACTGTCCTTCCTGGACCGGCCTCGTCTATCCCACGGAATGCTTCTTCCCCACGTGGGTGCTCGAGGAGGATCATCCGGCCTGCCGCACTCTCGTGGAAGGCTACCGGGAACTGTTCCGATCGGAGCCCCTGGTGGACAAGTGGACCTTCTCCACGAACGGCGTCTCCATCATGGGAAGGTTCGGCATTCCCTGCGTAGGCTTCGGCCCGGGACACGAGGACCAGGCCCACGCCCCCAACGAACGTACATGGAAGGACGAGCTGGTGAAGGCCGCCGCACTCTACGCGGTGGTCCCTTCCATCTATGCGGAAAAACACGCCCGCTAGAACGGGTATTCAAGGAGGAGAGAGAATCATGCAGACGCTTTTCCGGGGGAAACATTTCATCACCCTCCAGGAGTGGACGAAGGAGGAAATCGACACCCTTCTCGACGTTTCCTACGACTTGAAGATGCAGTTCGCCCTTGACAGGCCGACGAACTACCTGCCCAACAAGACCGTGTTTCTCATGTTCTTCGAGCAGTCCACCAGGACCAGGAACTCCATGGAGGCGGGAATAACCCAGCTGGGCGGCCACGCCCACTTCCTGGACACCAGCAACATGCAGATCGCCCATGGCGAAGTGCCGAAAGACACGGCCATCATCCTGTCCCGCATGGGTCACGCCATCGCGTGCCGGAACTGCTTCTGGAAGGAAGGGAACGCCTACCTCCGGGAGATGGCCAAGTGGTCTCCCGTCCCCATCATCAACATGCAGGACGACCTGTACCACCCCCTGCAGGGCATCGCCGACCTCATGACCATCCAGGAGAAGCGGGGGAAGAACGTCCGGGGCCTCAAGGTCTCAGTCATCTGGGCCTACGCCACCACCCACAAAAAGCCCATCTCCGTACCTCTCACTCAGGCCCTCCTGTTCCCCAGGTACGGCATGGAAGTCACCCTGGCCTACCCGAAGGGTTACGAGATGCCCGACTGGGTCATCGAGCAGGCGAAGAAGAACGCCCTTGAGAACGGCGGAACCTTCCGGATCACCAACGACCAGGAAGAAGCCTACCGGGGTGCCGATGTGGTCATTCCCAAGAACTGGGGCAACTGGGTGACGAACGAAAGCAAGGCGGTCATCGACAGCACCCTCGAGGCCAACCGGCACTGGAAATGCACCGAGGAGCGTATGGCTCTCACCGACAAGTATTCCCTGTACATGCACGCCCTCCCGGCCGACAGGGTGAACGAAGTGGAAGACCCGGTCATCGACGGCCCCCACTCCGTCATCTACGACGAGGCGGAGAACAGGCTCCACACCGCAAAGGCCGTAATGGCTCTCACCATGGGCGGAAGGTAAAGAACGTTTTTTCGAAAAGGATGCCCGGAAACACAGGGCATCCTCCGTTTTTCTTCGTGCTATACTCCTGCTGAAAACTACCATCATCATTATCGTCAAGGAGGGTTAAGGATGAAGCGGTTCATTCTGTTGGCAGTGATCGCGGCAATGGCGTCGGCGGGGATTTTCCATGAGGTGCCTGCTTTTGCGAAGGCTCCCGGGGAACACAAGATGGTGCTGATCCTCCCCGGGCCGATCAACGACCAAAGCTGGAACGCCACGAACTACGCCGGGCTCCAAGCGGTGAACAAGACCCTCGGCACGAAGATGGAATACGTGGAGAACGTCCAGGCAAGCGATTACGAGTCTACCTTCAGGAATTACGCTGAACGGGGATATGACCTGATCATGGCCGCCGGTACCCAGTTTGACGAACCCGCCTCCAGGGTGGCGCCCAAGTATCCCAAAACCGTTTTCTGTGTGGTGAACGGAATGGCCGCTGCCGAACCGAACGTCATGCCCATCCTTCCCAAGGAGTACGAAGCGAGCTTCCTCGCGGGAATCATCGCAGGGCACATCACCAGGTCCGGGAAGATCGGCGTTGCGGGAGGGTTCCCGAACAAGCTGATGATCCGGCTGCTGAATACCTTTGAATGGGCCGCCAGAGTCGGCCGGAGCGACCTGAGGGTCGCCAGAGCCTATGCCAACTCCTGGAGCGACGTGGCCCTTGGGAAACAGATGGCGAGCTCCATGATCGACGGAGGAGCGGACGTACTTTTCTTCTACGCGAACCAGGTCGGTCTCGGCGCCATCCAGGCGGCGAAGGAGAAAGGTGTAAAGTATATCGGCTTCGCCAGCGACCAGAACAACGCAGCCCCCGGAACAGTGGCGGCGAGTGTGTATTTCGACTTCGCCTCCATGTATACCTGGGCGGTGAATAAATATCTCGACGGCACGCTGAAACCAGTGGTCAACGAAGCCGGCATCGCCGAAGGCATAGTTAACGTGTCCTACTCCGACGACATACCCCCCGAAGTCCGCGAAACGGTGAAGGCGGCGGAGGAAGCGGTCAAAAATGGACATGTCCTCTTCTTCCTCTCCGGTTACCCGGAGAAGCCCTGATCCGGAGCCGGGCGAAACACGCCGCGGGGTCCGAACGATTTCCAGAAGTTCGCGCACTCTGTCCGGTGAGGTACATCATGAAATTCCCACAGCATGAAGCCCTTTCCCTCAGGGGAATAACAAAGGTGTTTCCCGGAGCGGTCGCCAACGCAAATGTGAACCTTTCCGCCGGCCGGGGTGAAATTCTGGCCATTTTGGGCGAGAACGGTGCCGGCAAGTCCACGCTGATGAAAATACTGTACGGCATGTACCGGCCGGACAGCGGCACCGTTTTCGTGAACGGCAGGGAGGTCAGGATACGTTCGCCGAAGGATGCTCTGTCCCTCGGTATCGGGATGATCCACCAGCATTTTACCCTCGTTCCGGTTCATACGGTCTGGGAGAACGTGGTGCTCGGCCTGGATCCTTCCTCCGGCCGTCCCACAGGCCGGAAGGGTGCCATCGCCGAACTGGCGGACCTGGGCAGGAGGTACGGCCTTGAAGTCGATCCCTGCGCTGTCGTAGCGGATCTTTCGGTAGGGATGCAGCAGAAGACGGAAATTCTGAAAGCGCTGTACCGCAGTGTCAGCATCCTGGTCATGGACGAACCCACCGCCGTCCTTACCCCCGGAGAGACAGAGAACCTCTTCGGGTTTCTCCGGGAATTCCGGGCTGCTGGAAACACCGTCCTTTTCATCACCCACAAGCTCGGGGAAGTCATGGAGATCGCAGACCGCATAGAAGTCCTGAGGGGCGGCAGAAACGCCGGATCCTTCCTTCGGGGTGAAGTGACCGAGAGGGAGCTTGCCGGCCGAATGGTGGGAGAGGACATCCCCCCTGTCGCTACGGCCAGGGTCCGGCCTGCGGGGCACAACGTGCTGGAAGTCCGGGACCTGTGGGTCAGGGACAGCCGCGGGCACCATGCCGTCCGGGGTGTTTCTTTTACCGTCAGGGCCGGCGAGATCTTCGGCATCGCCGGAGTGAGCGGAAACGGACAGGAGGAACTGGCCGACTGCGTCTGCGGTCTTGCCGGCCAGGAAAGGGGAGACATTCTCCTCGAAGGAAGGAGCCTCCCAAGAGCGGATCCCGGGGCTGTCTTTCGCGCCGGAGTGGGGTACATTCCTGCAGACAGACACAGGGAAGGCCTGGTGCTCGATATGACCGTGGAAGAGAACCTCGTGCTGAAGAACCTCGCCGCCTATTCCCGGAACGGCTTTCTTCGGGAAGGCGCCATGCGGAAAAACGCAGAGCGGCACATCGGCGAGTACGGGATCAGACCGCCCCTTCCGGGAATACGGACGGCCTCGCTGTCGGGGGGCAACCAGCAGAAAGTGGTGGCCGCCCGTGAGATCGAGGCGGGCAGAAAATGCATTGTCGCAGTGCAGCCCACCAGGGGCCTCGACCTTGGGGCCGCAGCCCACGTTCACCGGATGCTCACTGCAGCCGGAGACGCGGGCAGAGCCGTTATCCTCGTGTCCACGGAACTTTCCGAAGTCATGAGCCTTTCCGATAGGGTCGCCGTCATGACCGGCGGCGAGATTCGCGGAATCTTCCCCGGGGAGAGCGCCGACCTCCGTACGATCGGCCTGCTCATGGCCGGCGGAAAGGGGGAACCATCGTGACGGAGAAAAAACGGGAGAAACCCCCTCTGTACGAATCGCTTACCGATCCCGACGGGATCCCTGCATCCCTTTTCTTCCCCGCCCTGTCCGTCGTTCTCGGCCTCGCTTCCGCCGGAGCCCTCATGCTCTTCCTTGGGCACAACCCGGTGGCTGTATACCTGGACCTGTTTTCCTTCGCTTTCAGGGACATCTACAATATCGCCGACATCTTCGCCAAGGCTGCCCCCCTGATTTTGACGGGCCTGGCCTTTGCTTTCGCCTTCCAGGCCGGGCTGTTCAACATCGGAGCCCAGGGCCAGTTCTACCTCGGCGCCGTTGCCTCTGCGGCCTGCGCTCTTTTCTTCCCGTTCCTGCCCTCCCGGCTGCTGCTTCCCTTGTGCGCCGCCGTGTCCATGACAGCAGGGGGTCTGTGGGGAAGTATGACGGGCTATTTCAAGGCCAGGTTCAACGCCAACGAATTTCTCGTCAGCATGATGTCCACCTACGTGGCGGTGGCCGTCATGGATTTCCTTGTCCGAAGCCCCCTGAGGGAAGCCAAGGGGGAATACCCCCAGACGGACGTCCTCGCGGAGGCGGCCTGGATCCCTTCTTTTCTCCCCGGCACCAGGTTCCACTGGGGCTTTTTCCTCGCCCTTGCCGCCGCAGGGGCGGCATGGATTCTTCTCTGGAAAACGACCTTGGGCTTCCGCATGAGGGCGGTGGGCAGGAACAGGGCCGCAGCACGGTTCGCCGGTATCAGGGAAAAGAGCGTTTTCGTCTCCGTTTTTCTTCTCAGCGGGGCCTTCGCCGGACTGGCGGGTTTCATCGAGGTCAACGGCGTCCAACACATGGTCGTCCAGGGGTTCAATCCTCTCCTGGGGGCCGAGGGCATCGGCATCGCCGTCCTTGGCGGAGCCCATCCTTTCGGTGTTGTGCTGTCGGCCCTTCTGTTCGGAGCTCTCAAGGTGGGCGGTCTGCTGGTCACCCAGACGTCCTCCGTCCCATCGAGCATCATCGCCATTCTCGAGGGATTCGTCATGCTCTACGTGATCCTTTCCTTCTATCTCCGTCACAGGCTGAAGCTGGCCGGTGCCCGCAAGCGGGCCGCTTCGGGAGGTAAAGAACCGTGATTCTCGAGGGAATCCTCGTCCGGGCTGTGCAGATGAGCACCCCCCTCCTCCTCGGATCTCTCGGGGAAGTGATCGTCGAACGGACGGGGGTCATGAACATGGCCATCGAGGGAATTTTCCTCCTCGGCGCCTGGGCGGGATTTACAGGAGCCTATATCACGGGCAGCCTCGCGGCGGGTTTCCTGGGCGCCATAGCCGCTGGTGTCGTTGTCGGTGCTCTCTACGGCTGGATCACCGTCTTCCTGAAACAGCACCAGATCGTGACGGGGGTGGCTCTCAACATACTGGCTGCCGGAATAGGCATCTTTTTCTACAGGGTGCTCTTCGGCGTTCCCCTGCTGCCTCTCACGGTGGAGCCTCTCCGCCCCCTGGCCGTCCCGCTCCTGTCAGGCATTCCGATCCTCGGCCCGGCGCTCTTCAGGCAGAACATCCTCACCTACCTTGCCTGGGGAGCCATGCCCCTGGGGTGGTGGGTACTTTTCCGGACCAGGACCGGGCTGGTTCTCAGGTCGACGGGAGCCGACCCCGAGGCCGTCGACGCGGCGGGCCTCTCCGTGGAGCGGGTCCGGTTCGGCGCCGTTCTCGCGGCGAGTGCGCTCAGCGGTCTGGCGGGGGCATTCTATTCCATTGGCTACCTCGGCCTTTTTTCCAATGACATGATCGGAGGGCGGGGATGGATCGCCTTTGCCCTCTGTTTTCTCGGGAACTGGAATCCTCTGGGGGCTCTTCTCGGAGCGGTGGTCTTCGGGGTCGCCGATGCCGCAGCCATCACTCTCCAGACATCGGGCATCCGGATGGTGCCCAACGAGTTTCTCATCGCCCTTCCCTATATGCTCACCATAGCGGCCACCGTCGCCAGGAAGCGGTTCAACGTACCGGCCTCGCTGGGGACGGCTTATTTCAAGGAGGAAAAATGACGGGAGGAGACAGAAATGTATGACTTGGTGATCAGGGGCGGGACGGTGGTCACACCGGAGGCCCTTCTCGCCACCGATATCGGGATTTTCGGGGAAAAAATCGCCGCCCTCGGTGACGGCCTGGAAGGAAAATCTGAGACGGATGCCTCGGGAAAACTGGTTCTCCCCGGAATTATCGATCCCCACGTGCATTTTTCCCTTCCCGTGGGCGCTGCCGTGTCGAGCGACGATTTCTATTCCGGGTCCGTGGCCGCGGCCTGTGGGGGCGTGACTGCCGTGATCGATTTTACCGTGGGGGCTCCCGAGCGGACCATGGCGGAAGACCTGCGGAACCGCCTCGAGGACGCCCGCCCGTCGGTGGTGGATTATTCCTTCCACGGGGAAGTTGTCGGCTGGCGGCCGGGCCGAACCGCTGAAATAGCTGACGCCATGGCCCGGGGGATAAAAAGTTTCAAGTTTTTCACGGCCTACGGGGCTTCGGGAAGGAGAACCGATACTGGGCCCCTCTACCATGCCTTTCGGGCGATAGCGGAAGGAGACGGGGTGGCTCTGGTTCACGCGGAGGACGACAGTATGATCGAGGCCGCCGCCGCACTTCTCTCCAAGGAGGCGTGGGGGCGGATGGGAACCGTGGCGGAAGTCCGCTCCGACCTGTGCGAGGGCTCGGCGGTGAATTCCGTTGCGTGGATCGCCGCCAGGACAGGCGTGCGGTGCCACATCGTCCACCTCAGCTCCGCCCTCGGACTCGCGGAAGTGGAGGCGGCACGAACGAGGGGAGCTGCCATGACGGCGGAGACCTGCCCCCAGTACCTGCTGCTCACATCAGGCGTCTACGAAGGGCCCCAGGGGCACCTCTATTCCGCTACGCCTGCCCTCAGGACCCCTGATGACAACAAAGCGCTCTGGCGCGGCCTTGCTTCCGGCGCGGTGGATTTCGCCGCCACGGACCACTGCCCCTTCACCAGGACCCAGAAGGAATGGAAGGGAGCTTTCGACCGCCTTCCCGGAGGCCTGCCTGGAGTGGAGACCCTCCTTCCCCTTCTCTACTCGGAGGGGGTGCTCAAGGAAAAGCTTTCCCTGTGCGACCTTGTCCGTGTGACATCGGAACAGGCGGCGAAACTCTACGGTCTGTATCCAAAGAAAGGGTGCCTCCTTCCCGGCTCCGACGCAGACCTGGTCATCTTCGACCCCGAGGATGCCTGGACTATCCGTGCGGGCGCCTTGAGAATGAACGTGGACTTTTCCCCCTACGAGGGGATGGAGGTCAGGGGAAAGGTATGGCAGACCGTCTCCCGGGGGGAGATCATCTATGCCGACGGACGGTTTCTCGGCAGGAGGGGGAGGGGAAAGTTCCTTCCGAGATGACAGGGAATCCGTCCCGGCGAATCTGAAACCTAAATCAGCAGGCTTTTCAGGCAGAGGGAGTGTCGCCGGGCATACGGTGAATTCGCCCCCCCAGGGGCGAAGAGATCCCGCTCCGCGCTCTTTGCGGATGAATCCCCTGGAGGAGGGCGTCTGAGGGGAGAGAAACCGCCATGGATGTCGGTTTTACAGGCAGGCAGCCGGCGAACGCAGGGAGCCGCGGGACTCGCCTGGGCAGTTGTCACGGACGACAATCCGCACCCCAGCGGGAGCACCGGTGACGCTCCCCGCTGGGGTGCGGATTTGGGTGAAAGGGACGCAATTGATATTTATTTACCGGTAGAGTAATATATATTTCGAGAATTTCCCAAAGGAAGACAGACGAAGGAGGAACCACAATGAAAATACCGAGCGACATAGAGATTGCCCAGAGCGCGCAGCTCAGGCCCATCGTCGGGATCGCCGAGAAACTCGGAATAGGCGAGGACGACCTTGAACTCTACGGCAAATACAAGGCCAAGATCTCCCCGTCGGTGTGGGAGCGGGTGAAGAACAACCCCGACGGAAAGCTCATCCTCGTCACCGCCATCACCCCCACCCCGGCAGGGGAGGGAAAGACCACGACCACCGTCGGGCTTTCCCAGGCTCTGGCGAAGCTCGGTCAGAAGGTCAGTTTCGCCATCCGGGAACCGTCCCTCGGTCCCAGCTTCGGCGTCAAGGGCGG
>NZ_JAESIH010000060.1 GCF_016756745.1 Aminivibrio sp. | reverse complement strand
TCGCCCCCTGTATCGCCACCTTCGATCCCCAGGAGATGAACACTGTGGACAAGCTCCGCTCTCCTGACGGGACCTACTATTTCGGGACCGACAATTTCGGGAGGGACATCTTCAGCCGGGTGGTGTTCGGAGCCCGGACGAGCCTGACCGGATCCGCGGGGGTCATCCTGTTCTCCTTGTCCATCGGCGTGCTCATCGGCGTATCGTCCGGGTACTTCAGAAAGATAGAGCCGTACCTGATGCGCCTGATCGACGTCCTCATGGCCTTTCCTCCGCTCCTCCTCGCCCTGGTGCTCGTCTCCATCCTCGGGCGGGGCATGGGGAACGTGATCATCGCCGTGGGGGCCACCTATCTCACCAGGACCACCAGGATCGTCTACGGCCTGACCCTGAAACTCCGGGAAGAGCCGTACATCGAAGCCGCCATCGCTTCTGGAGTCAAGCAGAAATGGATCATCCTGAAGCATATTCTGCCCAACATGATGTCCCCCCTCATCGTCCAGGCCACGTTCACCTTCGCCTTTTCCCTCCTGGACATGGCGGCCCTGGACTTTCTCGGTCTCGGCATTCCGCCGTCCATCCCGAGCTGGGGCAACATGCTGAGCGAGGGCCGGATGTATCTCACGAGGGCCCCGTGGCTCCTTGTTTTCCCGGGAGCCTGCATTGTCCTGACCGTCCTTTCTTTCAACCTTGTCGGAGATGTCCTCCGCGACCGGCTTGACCCGCACTTCCGGCGGGACATCGAGGGGGTGTGAGCCGTGCGGCCGGAAACAAATACATCCCTTCTTGAAATCCGGGATCTCAGGGTCAGCTTTCCTTCGGCTTCAGGCCCCATTTTCCCGGTGGACGGTGTGAGCCTCTCCATAGCGAAGGGAGAAACCCTCGGGCTTGTGGGGGAGTCGGGGAGCGGCAAATCAATGACGTCCCTGGCGGTGATGGGCCTTGTCCCCCGTCCCCACGGAAAAATCTGCGGCGGCAGCGTCGAGTTCAAGGGCAGAAACCTGGTGGAGCTGAACAACAAAGAGATGATGAAAATCCGGGGAAAGGACATCTCCATAATCTTCCAGGAGCCCATGACATCCCTCAACCCGGTGTACACAGTGGGAGACCAGATCGTGGAGGGTATCCTGGCCCACGGGGCCATGCCGCGGAAAGAAGCCCGGGACAGGGCCGTCGAGATGCTGGCGAAAGTGGGCATTCCGGGGCCGGAAAAGCGGGTGGACTCCTACCCTCATCTTCTGAGCGGAGGGATGAGGCAGCGGGTGATGATCGCCATGGCCCTCTCCCTGGACCCGGAGCTGCTCATCGCCGACGAGCCCACCACGGCCCTCGACGTGACCATTCAGGCACAGATCCTGGACCTGATGGATGGCCTGAAAAAAGAGCGCACCATGTCGGTGCTTCTCATAACCCATAACCTGGGAATAGTGGCGGAGTTCGCCCAGAGAGTGGCCGTGATGTACGCCGGCAGAATTCTGGAGCTCGCTTCGACGGAGGCTCTGTTCCGCGACCCCCTGCACCCCTACACGAGGGGACTCCTGGAATCCATCCCCAGGATGGATGGAAGGGTGAAACACCTGAGGGCGATCCCCGGAATGGTCCCTTCCCTTGAAACGCTGCCCTCGGGGTGCAAGTTCAGGAACCGCTGCGTCTTTGCCGAGGATCCCTGCGGCGCCGCGGAACCTCCCCTGCACGAGGCCGAACCCGGACACTTCGTGCGGTGCAGGCGCTGGCACGAACTTCGGGCCCCGCTGGAAGGAGGGGGAGCGGAATGACGGACCGCCTGCTTGACGTCAGAAACCTGAAGAAGCATTTCCCCGTGCGGTCGGGGCTTCTGCAGCGAGTCACCGCCCATGTGAAGGCGGTGGACGGAGTTTCTTTCCACCTGGACAAGGGGGAAACCCTCGGCCTCGTAGGCGAGTCGGGCTGCGGCAAGTCCACCACAGGAAGGACTGTGCTGCGGCTTCTGCCGGTAACCTCCGGGGAAGTACTGTTCCGGGAGAAGAACCTGCTGGCCCTCGGAGGGGAGGACCTGCGACGGGCGAGACGGAATTTCCAGATGGTGTTCCAGGACCCCTTCGCGTCCCTCGACCCCCGGATGACCGTCTCCGCCATCGTGGGCGAACCCCTGTCTGCCCACGGTCTTGTCTCTTCACGGGCGGAGCGGGATGACCGTGTGGTTCAGATCCTGGAAGAGGTGGGGCTGGATCCGTCCGTTATGAACCGCTACGCCTTCGAGTTCAGCGGAGGGCAGCGGCAGCGCATCGGTATCGCCAGGGCCCTTGTCCTCAACCCGTCTCTCGTGGTGGCCGACGAGCCGGTGTCGGCCCTCGACGTTTCGATTCAGGCCCAGGTCATCAATCTCCTGGCGGAGCTGCGGGAAAAACTGTCCCTGACTTACCTGTTCATCGCCCATGATCTCAGCGTGGTGAAACACATCAGCGACAGGGTGGCCGTCATGTACCTCGGGCGCATCGTCGAGACGGCCCGGACGGATGTTCTTTTCTCATCCCCCATGCATCCCTACACCCAGGCCCTGCTTTCAGCCGCGCCCGTCCCGGAACCCGGGAAAAAGAGCGAAAGGATCATATTGAAGGGGGACGTGCCAAGTCCCCTCAACCCTCCGCAGGGATGCCCATTCCATCCCAGGTGTTTCAGGGTGATGGACCGCTGCAGCCGGGAGGTCCCCGGTCTGGTGGAGCGAAAAGAGGGCCGCTTCGCCGCATGCCACCTGTATGATTGATTTACGCTGGAACAACGGAGAAAATCGAAAAGGAGGAACACCAAATGAAAAAAGTCGTCCGGACAGACAAGGCACCGAACCCGGTGGGACCCTATTCCCAGGGACTTATCTGCGGAAAGCGGGTATACGTATCGGGACAGGGGCCCTTCAATCCCGAAACGGGAACGAAGCCCGAGGGCGTTGCCGAACAGACCAGGCAGACCCTGAAGAACGTGCGGGCCATCCTGGAGGCCGCAGGCGCCTCCATGGACCACGTGGTGAAGGTGACGGTCCATCTTCAGGAGGTCACGAAAGATTTCAGGGCGTTCAACGAGGTCTACAGGGAGTTCTTCAATGAACCATTCCCCGTGAGGACGACGGTGGGAAGCGACCTCCTCGATATCCTGGTGGAGATCGACGTCATCGCCGA
>NZ_JAESIH010000059.1 GCF_016756745.1 Aminivibrio sp. | reverse complement strand
TGGGGACAGACAGCATACTGGTTTTTGAGATTAAAAACTTGACGATATCGTAAAAAGTAAAAAATTGCCGTTTCTCCTAAATCCGCTAATTTTTCAGGCAGAGGGAGCGTCGCCGGACATAAGGTGACGCTCCCTCTGCCTGAAAAACCTGCGGATTTAGGGCAATGACTGCGGAAACCCAGAAGCTATGATCTCGAAAAATGAGATATGGTGATCTAGTATCGCACTGTATAGAGCAGGAAGGATGATTTTAATATGGGAACCAAAAAACTTGGATTCGGTCTGATGCGCCTACCGCTTTTGGACGATGACGATCAGTCGAGTATAAATATGGATATGCTTACCAAAATGGTGGATACTTTTCTGGACAGGGGATTCACCTACTTCGACACGGCCTATATGTACCATGAGCATAAAAGCGAAATCGCCGCAAGGGAAGCTCTGGTGAAGCGTCACAAGAGGGACGGCTTCACCCTCGCCAACAAATTGCCCATAATGTTTCTGAAGGCGAAGGAAGACCAGGAGCGGATTTTCAACGAGCAATGCGAAAAATGCGGAGTGGACTATTTCGATTATTACCTTCTCCATGGCTTGGGCTTGGAGACTTATGAGACGGCCAAAGAGCTCGGCAGCTTCGAATTCGTCAGTGAAAAGAAAAGGCAGGGCAAGGTAAGGAAAATAGGATTTTCCTACCATGACAATGCAGAGCTTCTGGATGAAATACTCACTGCCCATCCCGAACTCGAGTTCGTACAGCTGCAGATCAATTATCTGGATTGGGATAACGCGAGCGTTCAATCCGGCAAATGTTATGAGGTCGCACGGAAACACAATAAACCAATTGTAGTCATGGAACCTGTAAAGGGTGGAGCCCTCGCTAGAGTTCCCCAGAAGGCGGAACGACTCTTCAAGGAATATCATCCCGATATATCGGTAGCATCATGGGCTGTCCGCTTTGCAGCCAGCCTTGAAGGAGTCATGATAGTCCTGAGCGGCATGTCCGATATGGACCAGCTTCTCGACAATACCAGCTACATGCAGGACTTTCAGCCGCTGTCCCAAAAAGAGAGAGAGATCATCAATGAAGCGGTCAAGATTATAAACGAGTCGATAACTATTCCATGTACTGGATGCCGATATTGTGTTGAAATTGAAAAGTGTCCTCGCAACATCAATATTCCCAACTACCTTGCCTTGTATAACTCGGAGCAGCAGACCACGAGCAGGACCGCGCTGGCTATGTACTATAACAGCTATATAAAGACTTACGGGAAGGCTTCTGACTGCATAGAGTGCAAGCAGTGCGAGAGGCTTTGCCCCCAGCATATAGAGATTACGAAATGGCTAAAGAGGGTCGCGGAAGTTTTTGAAAAAAGCGTTTCTTGATTTCTGGTGGAAAAGGCATAAAAATGCCAAGTTTTTCTTATGAATATTAAGGACTCTCTGATTTAAGGTGGATCCGGGGTGTAGGGGATCACGGGAGAGAACATCCCGTGGAGGAGATGTGCCGGACGCTCGAAATACGCCCGACTTCGCTGTTTTTCCGGAAAAACGGCGAAGTCGGGCGGAAACGGCTTCGTTCGGGGATAGGAGATAAATCCCCGGAAACGTACGAAAAAGAGAGATTGCGGGCATAAATCTGTGCCCAATGTTTCAGGGGAACTTCAGACTTCTGGATCCTCTCTTCGGCGGCGGACGAGACCACGGAAGAGCGTCTATGGGGCGGGGGCGCAGGCGTGTCGGTTAGAACTTGGAAACCGCCCCCCGCCTGAAAAAACTCAAGCCGAGCACAAGTCTCGCCCCAACGTCCGGGCCTTTTCAACCAAAGACGACCGCTTCGCCGCTTCGCCCAGCTCATTGAGTCCCGGGGCAACCAGCGTCTTTACCTCGTCAAAACCGACTACGCGGAGTGATTCCTTCATCTGGGCTATATGAGCGCCGTATTCTTGCGCATCCTCATATCCCTGCGAGACTACCAAAACCGCTCTTTTACCCTTGGGAAGACTGCTTTTGAAATCGGGCGCCGGTCCCAAAAACGCGAAGAGGCGATCCAGCACGACCTTAAACTGTGAAGCCACGCCATACATGTAGATAGGGGTGCCGAAAACCACGACATCGGCCTCTTCGATCTCTCGATATAGCACCTGCATGTCATCTTTCACGACGCAGCTGCCCTTCTCCTTGCAGGCGTAGCATCCCTGGCATCCCCTTATCTTCATCTCGTTGGGACGAAGCACCTTCGCCGCGTCATCTCCAGCGGCAATCAACACCTCGCGGACCAACACCTCGGAGTTGCCGTCCTTTCGCGGACTGCAGACGATGCCGATTGCTTTCATATCACAGTGCCTCCTTCAAAATAATTTCTTTAAGCGCATAGTTATTATACAACGGAGCTCTGGTGTATGGGTCTGATTGGCCCAAGAGCTATTGTCAAATCTGGTGTATGGACCTAAATCCGCACCTCAGCGGTGAGTGTCACCGGAACTCGCTTGGGCGGGGGGTGCAGATTGTCGCCTTTGACAACTGCCCAAGCGAGTCCCGCGGCTCCCTGCGTTCGCCGGTTGCCTGCCTGTGAAACCGACATCCGTGTCGGTTTCTCTCACCTCAGGCGCCCTCCCCCAGGGGATAATCTCTTCGCCCCTGGGGAGGGCGAATTCACCTTATGCCCGGCGACACTCCCTCTGCCTGAAAAATGCGCGGATTTAGGTTGACCGTAGCCTCTGGACCGGAAGAGCAGGATGCAGTACACTTTTTTCATGGCGTATCCCTCCAATGTCGGTTGTGAGCTTGCCGGCCCAATCGGCAGGATACGCCTCTTCTTTTTCAATGTCCGTACACCAGATATGAGTTTAACTCCAGCAGTCTTGCCAGGTGGTGAATGTATTATGTATCTTTCAGGTCTTTTCCTAGCCCTTGCGGCGGCCTTTCTCTGGGGCACGTCAGGTCCGGTGCTCAGGATCGTCGGATCTTACGGTGTGGATATTCTAACCATCAATCTCGTTCGTTACGGCCTTCCCGCCATTGTCCTGTGGATTGTGGCAAATCGGCTTTACCAACGGAGAAGGAAACCTGACTGGAGCTGGAAGAACGGCCTCTTCCTACTCGGTTCGGTAGGGATGGTTACCAGCAGCGTTGGCCTGAACGTGGCCTTTTTACGGATTTCCGTGGGACTCGCGATGGTTTTGTATTATACGGCTCCTTGCTGGGTCATGTTGGGAACATGGTTTTTTGTTCGCAGAATGGCAACGCGCCACCAAATCATTGCCTTCATATCGGCTATTGTAGGTGTATGGAAGGCTGTTGGTGGCGCCAGACTCTCGGGATCTTTCGACTGGATAGGAGTTGCAGCCGCTCTGACTGGAGCCGTGGGTTATGCGTTGTATGTTCTGAACGGCCATTTTGGTCCCGGGAAAAACGACAGCTTTGGCCTCTTTTCCCGCACATTTTTTGTCGCCGCCGTTATCATGCTGATTCTCAACATTGCATCGGGCAATCTCGGTGCCCTGCTTTCGGTTCCCCCAAAGGCGTGGTTGCTTCTTTTGTACCTTGCCCTGGCGACAACTCTGGTACCCTACGGGCTGGTTATTTTAGCCCTTCGTTGTGTATCAGGTAATGCCGTTGCCATTGCGAACATGAGTGAAGTGCCTTTCTCAATGATATCTGCCTTTTTTCTTGTGGGAGAAAATCCCGAGATGAGTGCCATCACAGGCGGTGCCTTGGTCATTCTGGGCGTGGGCATCATGACCTTCGACAAGGGTGAGAGGGCACGTTAGCGAACCTTTCACTCTGTTTTAGCTTCGAGGGCTGATTTTTTTGGTTTCCCTGCGGAACGTCCGATGCTTCCCAGGGGGGCAGGTGAAGCGGCCTGCGGGGAAGGGAAGGAGAAGGAACTGCTGCAGCTTCCGGCGAAAGAGATGGGGAAGAGGTTCGGCAGCCCGATGGAGATGGACATCGGGGAGTTCTAGGATGCCATCGGGACGCACGAGGACAGGACGCCCCCGGACGTTTTTTCAGGGAGCGGCAGGTTATTTAGGAAACCTTCGTTGGGGAGGGATCCTCCCCGTTTTTGCCATCCTGAGGCCGGAGTCTGGCCCTGCTGTCATGCCCTTGCTGTCATCCTGAGGCCGGTCTTCTTGGCCGAAGGATCCGGCTTTTTCGGAATCCCGATCCCGCTCTTGAGGCAACCCCGAGTCAACCCGGAGTCAACCCGGAGTCAACCCCGAGATCCTCCCCCTTCAGGGATGCTGCGCGATCGGGTGTGGATCTGCCCTCAGGATGACAGGCAAGGCAAGGGCAATCCGAAGACCGTCCCTCCGGGAATTTCCTGCGCTTCGTTCGGGACGACAGACAATAAGCAAGAGCCGGGAAAATCTCCCCGACCCTTGCTTGCTGCGCGTCTATGCGCCTTTTTTCCCGATGTACTTTTCGATCTCCTCCATGGAGAGCCGGGACAGCTCCTGCACCGGCAGTGAGGAGAGAAGTTCCCACCCCAGGTCGAGGGACTGGCTGATCTCCCGGTTTTCCTCCGCCCCCTGGCTGAGGAAGGACCGCTCGAAAGACTCGCCGAAGGCCAGGGACGCCTTGTCCGCCGGGCTCACTTCATCCTCGCCCACCACTCCGGCGAGGGACCGTACGTCGTGGACCCTGCTGTAGGACGCGAAGAGCTGCCCAGCGAGGTCGGGGTGGTCCTCCCTGGTGTAGCCCTTGCCGATGCCGTCTTTCATGAGCCGGGACAGGCTCGGCAGCACATCCACTGGAGGGTAGATCCCCCGGGCCTCCAGGTCCCTGGAGAGGACAATCTGCCCTTCGGTGATGAATCCCGTCAGGTCGGGGATGGGGTGGGTGATGTCGTCGTTGGGCATGGTGAGGATGGGGATCTGGGTGACGCTCCCCCGGCCGTTCCGCAGTACCCCGGCCCGCTCGTAGAGGGAGGCCAGGTCGCTGTACAGGTAGGAGGGGTACCCCTTCCGGCTCGGGACCTCGCCGCGGGCCACGGAGAGCTCCCGGAGGGCCTCGCAGTAGCTCGTCATGTCGGTCATGATCACCAGCACGTGCATCCCAATGTCGAAGGCGAGGTATTCCGCCGCCGTGAGGGCCAGCCTCGGGGTGGCGATCCGTTCGATCACCGGGTCGTCCGCCATGTTGAGGAAGAGCACCAGGTTCCCTCCCTGTCCGTGGGAGGAGAGGTGCTGCTGGAAATAGGCGGCGTCATCGTGCTTGATGCCGATGCCGGCGAAGACCACGGCGAAGTTCTCCGCACCCACGAGCCGGGACTGGGTGGCGATCTGCACCGCCATCTGGTTGTGGGGCAGGCCGTTCCCGGAGAAGATAGGAAGCTTCTGCCCCCGGATCAGGGTCAGGAGGACGTCGATGGACGATATACCCGTGGAGATGAAGTCCCGGGGATACTCCCTGGCCATGGGGTTGATGGCCGACCCGTTCACGGGCCGGCGGACCCCGCCGAGCACGGGGCCGCACCCGTCCCTGGGTTCGCCCAGCCCCGAGAAGGTCCGGCCGAGGAGCGACGGGGACAGAGAAATCTCCAGCTCGCGGCCGAGGAAGCGGACGGCGGTGGAGGAAGGGGCCAGACCCTCCGTGCCGGAGAAGACCTGCACCAGGGTGGAATTCCGGTCCACGAGGACCACCCGTCCCTTCCGGACGACACCGTCCGGGGAGAGCACGTCCGCGATCTCGTCGTAGCCCACGCCGGGTATGCCCGACAGGAGCAGGAAGGGGCCTGAGATCCTCTCCACGCCTACGTATTCAGTAATTGCCATGGTTACCCCTCCCTCCCGGGGGCAATGCGCTCCCGGTCCACCGTCTCCATCCGTTCGAAGAGACGCTTTTTCAGATCGGCGAAGGCTTCCTTTCTGTCCGCAGGGATCTCCCTCAGGTGAGTCAGCTCCACCAGTTCCTTCATTCCCTTGAGGAGCGAGAGGGGACATCCCCGCTTCAACAGACCGGCCGCCTTCTCATGGAAACCGAGGAACAGGTCGAGAATGGCCAGCCCCTTCTCCGGCGGGCAGTAGGAATCAGGACCGAAGGCCCCCTGCTGCAGGTAGCCGTTCTTCAGCAGCGACGCCGTCAGGGCGGTAAGCTTCTGGTCGTCGGGGAGGACGTCCTCGCCCACGAGGCGGATGATCTGCTGGATCTTGTCGTCCTCCGCCAGGATCTCCCGGGTCCGCTCCCTCAGGGACGCCCACGCAGGGTCCACGTTGGCGGCGTACCAGTCCTTCACCTCGTCGCCGTATTCGCTGTAGGAATCGATCCAGCTGATGGCGGGGAAGTGGCGGGACCGGGCGAGCTGCTGGTCCAGGGCCCAGAAGCACCGGATGAACCGCTTGGTGTGCCGGGTCACCGGTTCGGTGAAATCGCCGCCCGGAGGGGAGACGGCGCCGATGATGGAGATGCTGCCCCGGGTTCCTCCCAGGGTGATGAACTTTCCCGCCCGCTCGTAGAATTCGGCGATCCGGGTGGGGAGGTAGGCGGGAAATCCCTCCTCGGCGGGAATCTCTCCAAGGCGGCCGGAAATCTCCCTCAGGGCCTCCGCCCACCGGGATGTTGAATCTGCCATAAGGGCCACGTCGTAGCCCATGTCCCGGTAGTACTCCGCCAGGGTGATTCCCGTGTAGATGGAGGCCTCCCGCGCCGCCACGGGCATGTTGGACGTGTTGGCGATGAGGATGGTGCGTTCCATGAGGGGGCGTCCCGAGCGGGGATCCTCCAGGACGGGAAATTCCTCGAGCACCTGGGTCATCTCGTTGCCCCGCTCGCCGCAGCCGATATAGACCACGATCCGGGCGTCGCTCCACTTGGCGAGCTGGTGCTGGGTCACCGTCTTTCCCGTGCCGAAGCCTCCGGGGATGGCCGCCACGCCGCCCTTGGAGAGGGGGAAAAGGCCGTCGATGACCCGCTGGCCGGTGAGCAGGGGCTCGTCGGGAAGAAGACGCTCGCCTGCGGGACGGGGAGTCCGCACGGGCCACCGGGAGATCATGGGAACGGGCCGTTCTTTCCCCCGGGAATCCCGGATCTTCGCCACCACCGACGATGCCCTGTGGAACCCTGCGGGAAGGAGGGAGAGGATTTCCCCCTCCAGCCCCGCGGGCACGAGAATACGATGTTCCACCAGGGGTGTTTCCTTGACTGACGCCAGGACCGCCCCGGGGGTGACGATGTCCCCCACCTTGGCCAGGGGGGTGACCTCCCAGGTCCGGTCGGGGTCGATCTGGGGCACGGAGACGCCCCGGGTCACGAAGGCTCCTTCCTTCTCCATAAGGCGGGCCAGGGGCCTGCCGATGCCGTCGAAAATGGAGCCCATGAGGCCTGGACCCAGGGCCATGGAGAGGGGGCTTCCCGACCCCGTCACCGGTTCGCCCACGGTGAGGCCCGCCGTATCCTCGTAGACCTGGACGAGGGCGTCCTCTCCTTCGAGGCGGATGATCTCCCCCAGCAGGGAAAGGCGCCCTACGGTGACCATCTCCCGCATGGTGAAGTCCCGCATGCCCGTCGCCCTGATCACGGGGCCGTTCACCGTGATGATCTTTCCTGAGTTCATGGCCGCCTCCTCATAGGATGGAAAGGATTCGCTCGGCGAGAGAATCCTTCACTTCGGCGATGACCTCCCGCCAGTCGGCGGGGGAACGCCACGATCCGTCCGGTGCGGAGAGCCAGACCCCGCCCAGGATGGGGGCCGGGTTGGGGTCGAAGGAGAAGGAGAGATCGGGACGCTTCTCCCGGAGGCGGGCGGCCAGGGGCTCCCCCAGGGCTTCGTCCTCTGAGGCGAGCTGGATTTTGACCTCCGTACCGGCGGGGAGCTTTTCCGCCGCCTCGAGGGCCAGACCCGCGAGGACCGCAGGGTAGGACGGATGAATCCTGAGGGCCGTGAGCTCCTTCTGGAGCATCCCTACCGCCTCTTCGAGGAGGGAGTTCTGGAGGCGGAGCCGTTCCTTGGTCAGGGCCGTCTCGGCGCCGGAAATTTGCCGCTTGGAAATCTCCTCCGCCCGCTTCATCGCCTCTGTGTGGATCTGCTCCACCATGTGGTCCAGGGCAGCGCTCTGCTCCGCCAGCCATGAGGCCGCTTCCTGCCTTGCGGATTCCAGGAGAGCTTCCCGCTCGTCGTCGGCCTTCTTGAGAATCAGATTTTTAAGGGAGACCAGCTTTTCGGGGTTGCGGACCTCATAATTCCTGCCGTCTCCGGCTATGGAACCGGTCATTCTATCTTCACTCCAATCGCGTCGCGGATGTACCGCATCAGAAAATCGCCCTGCCGCATGCTGCCGTGGCGGTCTGGTATCTCCACCAGGAGAGGGGTTTCTCCCTTTTCCCGGAGGGTCTTTACCATGGCGGGAACCTGGGCGGCGGCCTTCTCGGTGATGACCAGGACTCCCACGTCCGGCCTGTTCGCCAGCACGTCTTCCAGGGCTGCGGCGGTCTCCTCCGGCCCGTGGACCTCCACGCCCGGAATGCCCGCCAGGCGGAGCAGCACCAGGGAGTCGTGGTTGTCGCTGATGAGGAATCCCTTCATGTCCCAGGGAGCCTCCGGGCTACAGCTTGCCCAGGATCAGCAGGGAGACGATGACTCCATAGATGGCGATGCCCTCCGCAAGACCCAGGTAGATGAGGGTCGTTCCAAGCATGGAGGGTTTTTCTCCCACAACGCCCAGGGCGGCGGCGCCCACTACGGCCACGGCGATGCCCGCACCCAGGCAGGCCAGTCCGGTGGCGAGGCTGGCGCCGAGGAACCCAAGCCCCGATGCGGCGGAAGCGGCGTTTGTCTCCGCCGCAGCCGAGGGCGAGGATAGCAGGGTCATCATGAGTCCCGCCGCGAGAAGAATCGTCAGGAGGGCAAGGACCCCTCCAAGGACAGCCCGGGGAGAGCGCACCGTCCGCCCCCGAAGGTAAAATCCGGCAGCGCAGGTGAACGCCGCTCCTCCTGCAATAAGTGCAAGTCCGCTCATGAAATAGTACCTCCTCGATAGTCTAATCTTGTTTTTTCTCATTCCAGGTCACGGGGGCGAAGGGACGGCCGCCGCCGTGGTAGAACTTGCTGAAGAACTCGTAATACTCGAGCCTCAGGGTCTGGATGAAGACGATAAGTCCCTCGAGCCCCACGATGACAATGTTGCCCAGCACCAGGATCGCCGCCCGGAAGAGTGCTCCCCCGGGGAGGCTGTGGACCATGTCGCTGAGCATGAACACCGCCGCCGACAGTCCCGCGTGGTTCAGGGCGAAGGCTGCCAGCCGCACGAAGGAGGCTGTGTTGCTCAGGAAGGAGAGCAGGTCGTGAAACACCGTGAAGGTGTGGACCACACCGCCCTCGTCCTTCTCCTGGGGGCCGAAAAAGAGCCGCTCCAGTATCGAGCTGAAGAGAATCACCAGGAAAAGCAGCCCGAGGACTATCAGAAGCGGTTTCGGGGCCCCCCGGTCTGACGTAAAGGCGATGACGGCCGTTACGGCGGCGGTCCAGTAGAAAAGCAGGCCGGCCACTCCCTCGCTGTCGAAGAGCATCTTTCCCGTCCGTCCTTCCCGCTTCAGGGCCAGAATGTTGATGATGATCCCCATGCTCAGGAAGACCACTCCCACGAAGAGGGAGGTCTGTATCAGGTCGGAGATGCCGTGCATGGGGGATGTCCACAGGGAGGGCAGAATCTCCTCGGAGCCGAAGACGCTCCCGTAGAGAAAGCCGAAGGCCATGGCGTACACCCCTGCGATCTGGATCACCGATGCGAAGGTTTTTTTGAGTATCCCCTTCCGGGCCAGCCACCATGCCCCTGCGGCGAGAAGAAAGCCGTGCCCCACGTCGCCGAACATGAAGCCGAAAAAGAGGCAGAAGCTCAGCGCCACTATGAGGGTCGGGTCCGTTTCCCCGTAGGAGGGGAGGCTGTAGAGGGCCACGATCTCCTGGAAGGTGCGGACGAGGAAGTTGTTCTTCAGCAAGGTGGGGAGCTGTCTGCCCCTCTTTTCCAGCTCCGTTCCCTTTTCCGTGAGCAGCAGGGTGTTGGGGCCCAGCCGTTCCACCTGCTCCGCCACCCTGTCCAGCGTCGGGGCGGGGATGACCCCCGACAGGACGAAGATGTCGCTCATCTCCCCCCGCTTCTGACAGAGGGCATAGACCCGCTGGAGGGAGTAGACGGTGCAGTAGAGCCGCTCCAGTTCCTTCCTTCGGCGTCCCAGGTAATTCCGGGGAGCCTCCTGCAGGGCCCGGATGGCCCTCTCCGAGTCGAACTGCCGCTCCCGAAGCCGTTCCCTGAGGTTTGCCCCCGCACCCTCGAAGAGGTCGCCGAGCCTGTATTCCTTCAGATAGACCGTGCGGAAAATTTTCTCCGCTTCCTCCAGGTAGTCCCGGGAGCAGAAGATGATGACGAGCACATACCCTTTTTCGGCCACCACGGGAAAGACCAGCAGGGGCATGACGGCGGACATCTCCTCGAGTTTTTTATAGTTTTCCACGTTCAGGCGCCCGAAGGTGATGGAAAGATACCGGGTCTTCAGTGTCTCCTCCACGTCCCGGTCCGCCGAGGCCAGGGCGTCGAGGAAGGCCCCCGCTGCCATGAGTTTTTCCCGCTCTTCCTCCAGGTCTTCGGCTCGTTTCTTCCAGATGTCGATTTTTTTGGCCACGTCGAGCACCTGTTGGGAACACTCCTCCCAGGAAAGGGACGGAACGTCCCGGCTGCAGGCCTGTTCGGCGGGAAATTCCGCTCCCGCTTCCCTCCAGACGTAGTTCAGCTTCTCCAGGAGCTCGTCGTAGGGGTTCTTCTGGAAGGTGGAAATCCGCGCCCCTCCCGAAGAGAGGGATGCGGGGCGCCGTTCCAGGGCGAATTCCAGAGGAACGGGCTCGAAGTTTCCCAAAGTGAGGAGCTCCGCCGCCAAGGCCTCAATCTCCTGCCGGGGGCCGATAAGGGACATTCCCATCATTTCCACTACAGCCACGACGGTTCGACCTCCCTTTCCTTTCCGGCGAAGGCTGCTGCGGTGGGATGGATGAGGAATTCCCGGGCCTTTTTCCTGTCGTAATGGTACCGGACGTCTTCAATAATGGTGAACAGGTCCTTCACCTCCAGTTCTCTCAGTGTCAGGTACGCGAGCACCACATGGACCCCCGCGGAACCGGACCGGAAGATGGCCGACGCCGTTCTCCAGAGGATCCGGTACAGGTTGTGCTCCAGAGCCATCTCTCCCACCTCCGGAACCTCGTCTCCGCCGGAGGTGCGGAAGGCCTCGCCGTAGGGACTCTCCCGGAGCAGCTTCACCATGGACGGTACTTCGGGAGCGAAGGCGAAGGAGGTCAGCGTATCGAAATTCAGCTTGTAGCGCACCGGCAGCGTCAGGCCGAGGGCCTCCTCCGGCGTGAGGGAGAAGAACCGTCGGCTCCGGTAGATCCAGTACATGTTGATCAGGTCCGCCCGTGTGCCGAAAATCTGCCGGACGCCCCGTCCTTCGCTCCCGGGGAGCTTTTTCCCCTTCGATAGTATTCGGGTGAGAAAGAAGACATCCATGGCCATCTTGGGCCGGAAGAGGGTGCCTCCCTCCTTCTCCGCCCGTTTCAGCGGCTCGGCGAGGATGTCGTACAGAGGGTACCCCCGAAGGGACTCCAGCACGTCCCTCAAGCTTTTGGCCGCCAGGAGCTTCTCTCCGTCCGCCACGGTAATGGGGACGGAAGCCACCATCCGCCGGAGGGACTCCCTGTTCCCTACCCCCGTGGTGATCATCCGGAGCACACGCTTGATCACGTCCACGTCGAACCGCTCGCCCCATGCCCGGAGCAGGGCGCTTCGTTCAGGACCGAGGTAGCGGCAGAAGGGGATCTCCTCCAGGAGGGGAACGGAGGTGATCTCCGCCTCCAGGTGCCCCCGGTGCATGGTCTCCGGCGACGGTTCGGTGATGTACCGACTGTAGGCCTCCGTCTTCTTGAGGTAGGCGGCGATCTCACCCACTGTCTCCAGTTCGAGAAGACGGATGTAATCGGAAGGTGCGAGAAGCCTTCCCCTGTAGACCCGGGCCTTCGATGTCACCGCGGCCCGTTCCCCCGCGGCGAGAAAGGACACCTAGGCCCCTCCTTTTTTTTCGTACCGCTCGGCGATCTCCTTGGCGAACTGCGACACCACCTGGGGGGCCTTTTCCGCAAACTGGTCCTTCATCTTCTGCCGGGCCCGCATTCCCATATCGGCGATCTGGGCGGCTTCCATTTCGGCGGAGTGGCGGGCTGATTCCACGATGGCCTTCGCCTGGGCCCTGGCAGCGCCCAGCCGGGCCTCCTGTTCGGCGGCGAATTTTTCCCTGTTTTCCCGGAGGATGTCAGCAGCCTTCCGCCGGGCGTCCTCCACGGAATCCGCCGCTTCGTCCTCGGCGGCCAGAAGAGTGGTCAGCACTTCGCTCAGGTTCATAGGATTCCTCCTCCTTCATTCACCATTCCCTCGCGGGCCATCTTCATCCGGGTAAAATCCTCCCGGTCGTTCTCCTCCAGCACGTTGGCGATCCAGGCGCGCATCCGCCGCTGGGAGGGGATGACCACTTTCTCCAGGGCGTTCACCCGCCGGAAGGTCCTCCGGATCTGTACCGCCAGCCGGTAGACGGAAGTCTCCACCTCGGCCAGCCGGGCGATGAGGGAGAGCACTTCCGTGGCGTGAAGGTAGGCGCGGTCCACTACCCCCGACGTGCCGAGAAAGGAGTAGCACAGTTCGGGCGGCCTGTTCACAGGGTCCACCTTCGGAATCTCCACGCCCATGACGGAGTGGAGCCTCACGGTGAAGTCATCCGTTTCGGGGATAGAGTAGGAGAGTTCCTCCACGTTCTCGATGCCGAGGGAAAGGCCGGCCATCTGGAGGCTGAAGTAGGCCTTGGAGAAGATGTCCTCCAGCGAGCGTTGGAGCTCTTTGGCCTCCCGGATTTTTCCCATCAACTCCACAAGGAGGATGGTCCGTTTCTGCTCGAGAAGGTCGTGCCCCTTCTCGGCCAGTTTCAGCGATGCTGCGAATTTCACCATATTTCCCCTGGTGGGGGCTATTTTCGGGCTCATGATCCTATTCCTCCGTTGTGGGGAGAATAAATCTGTTTCCGGAAAATGTCAAATGCGGCGGAGGTGACGGCGTACGTGACGGCGTACGTGGGGGGAGGAGAGGAAAAACACAGAAAAGGGAAGGTTCGGAAATGCCGGTCACCCGTCTTTTCCGAACCTCCTGGCGATCTCGCCGAGGATGTTCCCGGCGGAAAAAGGCTTGGTGAGGCAGCCGTTCATGCCGGCCTCGCGGCAGAGAGGAAGAACTCTGTCAGGATCGTGGCCCGTGAGGCCGAGGATGAGGGGCCGTGCCGGATTCCCCGAAGTCAGCTCCCTGAGGGCCCGGGCGGCGTCCAGTCCGTCCAGAACGGGCATTTCCAAATCGAGGAGAATCACGTCGGGCGAATGTTTTTCCGCCAGGTCCAGGGCTTCCCGGCCGTCCGACGCAATGATGACCTGCCAGCCCGGGCGGGAGAGCATTTTTGACAGGAGGGTCCGGTTCACCGGGTGGTCGTCCGCGGCGAGGACGGTGAGCCGTTCCGGCAGGGACGGAGTCTCTTCCTCCCCTTTTTGGACGTCCTTCCCGCCGGATGCGCCGGTGAGGAGGGGGAGCGACAGGGTGAATACCGCGCCCTTTCCGGGGATGCTGTCAGCGGTCAGCTCACCACCCAGGAGCCGGGCGATGCGCCTGCTTATGGGAAGGCCAAGCCCCGTTCCTCCCGGGTCGTCGGAAGAGAGGCGCCTTCCCTGGATGTAAGGCTCGAAGATGTTTCCCATCCGTTCCGGGTCGATTCCGGGTCCCGTGTCCGAGACGGAGTAGAGCAGCCGGGATTGACCGTGAAGGTCCGGTCCTGCCCCCACGGAAAGGGAAAGGCCGCCCCGGGAGGTGAACTTTAGGGCGTTGCCCAGGAGGTTGAACAGGATCTGCCGGATGCGGAGAGGGTCTCCGACGGCTTTCTCCGGAACGCCGGGTCCCACCGACGTGCTGAACGTCAGTCCCTTCAGTTCCGCCTGGGGGGAGAAGAGGGCCGCGCACTCCCCGGCGAGTTCTCCCGGGGAAAAGGGAATCGCCGTGACGTCCATCCTCCCGGCTTCGATCTTCGAGAGGTCCAGGATATCGTTCAGAACCTGGAGGATATGGTCCTTCGCCTTCCTTATCAGACGGATGCCTTCCGCGGTTTCCTGGTCCCGGCAGGTTTCCGGAAGGAGGTCGGAGATGCCTGCCAGCACGTTCAGGGGGGTGCGGATCTCGTGGCTTATCCTGGCGAGGAACTCCCCTTTCGCGGCGTTTGCCTGTTCCGCTGCCTCCCGTGCTTTCACGAGTTCTTTTTCCAGTCTCCGCCGCTCCTCGAGTTCCCGGCGGGTGTCCTCGTAGAGCCCGGCATTCCGGAGGGCCATGGAGGCCAGGAAGGCGAACCGTTCGAGATACTCCACCTTCGCTCCGCAGATGTCCCTGGGAGGCCCCTCGAAATAGACGGAAAGATAACCGAAAGTCTGCTCCTTCCACCGGAGGGGAATCCCCACCGTAGTGGTAAGGATGTCGAAGTCCCTGTTGGGGAGCCGGTTTTCGTAAAGCTTGTAGTCGGGGACGATGATGGTTTTTCCCGAGGCCAGGACCCGGGCGCCGAGCCCCATGGAGAAGGGAATCCGCTTCCCGATCCACCGGGTGAGGAGGGGACCACGGGCCCACCGGACATACCGTTCGCCCCTGGGGTGATCGGTGAAGGAGATGGCCCCGTGCTCGGTGTTCATGTAGGTGGCGGCGTAGTCGAGGATTTTCTGGAGAAGGACGTCCATCTCCAGGTCCTCCATAAGGTCCGCTGAGATCTCCCCGAGCATGGAGAGGGCGGAGTTCCGCTCCTGGAGGAGCAGGTCCTCCCTTCTGCGCTCGGTGACGTCCGACAGCGTTCCCCCGGCGGAATCCCCTCCGGGGGAAATCACCGCGGTGAGCTCCCCCCAGAAAGAAGAGCCGTCCCTCCGGCGGAACATCACCTCGAAGCGGTCGAGGAAGCCTCCGTCGAACCGGGCAAGGACCATTTCGCGGGCCGCATGGGAAAAGAAGGGGTTCCGGGCGCAGATGGAGGCGAGGAAGTCTTCCGGTTTTTCAAAGCCGAAAAGACCGGCGAAGGACGGATTGCAGTCCAAAATTTGCTCGAACTGCCGGTCCGCACGGAAGACGGCAACAAGGTTCTGGGCGCACATGTTCCTGCAGGGAAAATTCTCGCACCGGCGGAATCCTTCCGTCGCCACGAAGAGACTCCTGAACCCGCCCGGGAAGCAGGATCTGAACTCTTGGACGGGAATTGTCCCGAGGGAAGGAATGTCCATGGAATATTCCAGGATCACCCGGCCGTTGCCGACGGCAGCCCTCTTCCCCTCCTCGAGGATGCGCTGCCTGTCTTCAGGGATGATGCGATCCAGAAGGGAGTCTCCCTCTTCAAAGAAGGGAGACCCGGAGGAGAGAAGGAGCCACGGAGGCGAGGAAGCGAATTCGGCCTCCGATGAAACGGCGGGACCTCCGCCGTTTGTGTGGGGCAGTCCGTTCATGCCTTTCTTCCTCCCGGCGTATCGGTATGGGACGCTTTATTCTGTCATGGGCCGACCGAGTAAAGATACCATATCTCATGGACCGGAGGCCATCTTCTCTATAAGACCTGAGACTCATTTTATCTGTCGATTCCCTGTATTTTTACTCTTTGCTGAATAAAAGGGCAGGAATGAGAGAAAAAAAGATTACATTGAGAATGTATTTTTATGTATTGACTTTCTATATGTGTGCATTTATACTGGCGTAAGAATACTTTCAGTAAGTATTATACACCAAAATATCCTGAAGGAGAGTGTATTTCATGGCCGTCCACATGACGCGAAGCAACGAGATTCAGGGCAGCGCCGCCGGGCGCCTTCTGGACATGCTTCTTCCCAGACCGTCTTCCACCTTTCTTCTCCGGTCCGCCGACGCACCCGGGTCCATCCTCGTGGTGGACCGGGCCGTTCCTCCCACAGAGGGACGGAAGGCCGTCCTTTCGACGGAAAGGGGACTCCGGCTCGCCACCCTGGACTCCAGGTTCGATTCGTCCAGGGTATGGGGGGTGGTGACGTGGGTCATCCGGGAGCCGTCCTGAAGGCTTGCACCGACCTGCTGGCCCTCTGCGACTGCAACAACTTCTTCGTTTCCTGCGAACGGCTTTTCCGCCCCGACCTGGAGGGGCGTCCCGTGGTGGTGCTCTCCGGCAACGACGGTGTGGTCATAGCCCGGTCCAACGAGGTCAAGGCCCTCGGGGTGAAGATGGGGGAGCCCTACTTCAAGGTTCGGTCCTTTCTGGAACGTCACGGCGCCGCCGTGTTCTCCAGCAATTTCCGGCTCTATGAGGAAGTGTCCGCCCGGGTTATGGCGTGCCTCCGGACATTTGCCCCGTCCATGGAAGTCTACTCTGTTGACGAGGCCTTCCTTGAAGTTCCCCCCGAGGGGAAAAAGAAGCCGGAGGAATGGGCCCGGGATGTCCGGGCGGCTGTCCTGAGGGAAACGGGCATCCCCGTCTCCGTGGGGGTGGCCCCGACGAAGACGGCGGCGAAGCTGGCGGCCGAACGAGCCAAGAAGCGCCCCGAAACAGGGGGCGGGTTCGCCCTCTTGCCCGGCGAGCGGTGGGACAATCTTCTCGGGGAGGTTCCCGTGGAGGACGTGTGGGGGATCGGCCGGCGCTCGAGCGATTTTCTCCGCAGGCGGGGCATCTCCACGGCTCTCCGCCTGCGGGACGCCCCCGACGACAGGCTGGAGAAGCGCCTCGGGATCCGGGGGCTCAGGACAGCGTGGGAACTCAGGGGGATACGGTGTTTTCCCATAGAGGAGCGGGTAAAGCCCCAGAAATCCATCCAGTCCTCCCGGTCCTTCGCCGTGCCGGTCCGGGACGGCGAATCTCTTGCCGAGGCGGTGACGGAGTTCACCCTTGCGGCGGGACGGCGCCTCCGCTCCCAGAACTCCCTTGCGGGGAGCCTTTCGGTGAGCATCTCCACCAGCCGCTTTCGGGGGCCCTTTTTCGGGGCCCGGGCGGAAGTGATTCTCGAAACGCCCACCGACAGCGATATCACTCTCGTGCGGGCTGCGGCGAGGGTTCTCTCATCCATTTTCCGGGAGGGTCGCGATTACGAGAAGGCCGAGGTCTGCCTGGGGAGGCTCTCTTCCGCCGGGACGGTACAGCTCCGTCTCTTCGGAAAAAAGGAAGACCGGGGGGCGGCTCTCTCCCGGGCGGCGGACCGGCTCAACGGCGAAGCGGGCCGCAAGCTCCTTTTGCCCGCAGCCCTGCTCGGGGAGAAGGAGTGGCGTCCCCGGAAGGACAGACACTCGGGCGTGGAACTCGAGGACCTGGAGAAGCTTCCCGTGATTCCGGGGGAAAAATAAAAAAGGGAAGGAGCGGATGTCCGCTCCTTCCCTTTCAATCAGGTATGGATACACTACTTTACGGCCGTCAGGGAACCCAAAGAGAGCCTGCGTATCGACAGCGTTGTTCTCTGGGGCGCCCCCTTCGCCGAAGAAGGCGGCCATGTCGCCCTTCGGGGAGACGAACATGGTTCCGAGTTTGGAGTCGGCGAGCTGCCGCGTGTCGGGAAAAGTAAACCGGATTCCGGACTTTCCTTAAATCAGAGGTTCCTTAGGTCTTTTCCCGGGCCTGCAATAGAACTTGCCGGGAAGAAGTGTAAAAACTTCAATAAGGAGGCTTTTTTCGCCAGCGGGCTCTATAATGATCTGAACTGAAGTTGATCATTCATGCCGGGAGGATTTTCATGAACAGTCTGCTCATTGCCGGAGGAACTCTCTGGAACGGAAAAGAATTCACCCGGGGGGAGGCGCTCCTTCTCACCGAAGGCGTCATTGCCGCTGCGGGGCCCGAGGATGCCGTCCGGGCGGCGGCCCCTGCCTCCTGCATCGTCCTCCGGCTGTCGGGAGAGTCTGTCCTGCCCGGCTTCACCGACGGCCACATCCATCTCACTACATGGGCGAAACAGAAGGCCCTGCTGGACCTTTCCTCCGCCCGATCCCCGGCGGAAGCTCTGGCCATGGTAAGGGCGGAGTCGGAAAAACTCCCTCCCGACCGGTGGGTGCGGGGATGGGGCTACAACGACAGCCGCTGGCCGGAAGGCCGCTCCGTGACAAAAGATGATCTCGACGGGCTCGGCATTCCGAACCCCGTGCTTCTCCAGAGAGTGTGTACCCACCTGAACGTGGCGGACAGCAAGGCCCTGGCCCTCTCGGGGCTGGAAAGCGCCGACGGCGTTCTGCCCGAACGGGATGCCATCCCCGCCCTCAGGGCCATGGAGCGGAACGTGTTCTCCCGCCCCGCCGTAAAGGAAGCCCTGAAGAACGCCCTCTTCGAGCTGGCCTCCCACGGGATCACCTGCGCCCATCCCTGCGGCGCGGACGACTACGGCATGGAGGAGGACCTGTCCCTCTACGGGGAGCTCCGGGACGAAGGAGCCCTGCCTCTCAGGATCTTCACCTACCACGACAGGCACTCCTACCCTGTTATGCCCTCAGGCCTGGGGGACGGCCGGGTCCATTACCAGGGGTTGAAGATCTACCTCGACGGAAGCCTCGGTGGAAGGACGGCGGCTCTCTCGGCCCCCTATTCCGACGACGTGTGGGAAGAGGGAAGGCTCAACTGGACCGACGACGACGTGCTGGAACTGCTCCGGGAGGCCAGGAGACGGGGCGTCCAGACCATGCTCCACGCCATCGGCGACCGGGCCCTCGACCAGGGACTCCGGTGCATCGAGGCCGTGGACGGAGAATTTGGTGTTCCGGCTCTCCGGGACAGGATCAACCACGTGATGGTCTGCCGGTCTGATCAGCGCCGGAGACTCGCCGCCCTGGGGCTCTTCTGCGACATTCAGCCCGCCTTCGTTCCCAGCGACATGAACATGGCCGAAAACCGCCTGGGCAGGGAACGGCTCGCCTGGGCCTACGGCTGGCGGTCCCTGCTGAACGAGGGCCTTGTCATTTCGGCGTCCAGCGACGCCCCTGTGGAGTCGGTGAACCCCTGGCTCTCCGTCCGGCACCTCCTGGACCGTGGGGGCAGCGGCGGAGGATCTGTCTTCCGCCCGGAGGAACGGCTTTCCCTGGAGGAGGCGCTGCCTCTCTTCACCTCGAACCCCTGGCGGGCAATCGGAAGGGGAACCTTTTCCGGCAGGCTCGCGCCGGGATACGCCGCCGACGTCATCGTCCTCGACCGGGATATTTCGGGGGCGGACGGCAGGACCGCAGGGGAGGTCTCACCTCTTTTCGTTCTCGCCGGAGGGATTCTGTCGAAGGGGGAACTGGACGGCGTTTCCCGTTTTTCCCGTTGACTGCGGATAGAACCGGAAGCCCCGGAGCTGCCGAGCGGTTCCGGGGCTTTTCCCGTCTGCCGGCCGGTACGGATTGAGCCTAAAGAACCAACGAGGTGAGTTCCCTCGGTGCGGCCCCCCGACACGGGGATACCGGACGGCTTCACCATCACCGGCGGGGCGAAGCGGCAGGGCGGAGATATGCACAACCCGGGCAGCAAGGCAGTCGTCCGCGACTGTTCCTTCCGGGGGAACATCGCCGAATGGGGCGGCGGGGCCATAGCCGATGCCGGCAGTTCGAACGCACGGATATCCAACGGTCGCGGCGATGTTCTTCCCGGCCTTTCGCCGGAGAACACATCTCGCCGTTCTTTCGCGGATGATACAATGACGGTGCTGAGAGCTCACTTCATCAGAAGGGACGGTACGGCATGACGAAAGAACGGATCGGATTCATCGGCCTGGGGATCATGGGGAAGCGGATGGCGCTGAACCTGCTCAAGGCGGGGTATTCCATGACCATCCGCAGCGGGAACGAAGAAACCCGGAAGGAGTTTGCCGCCAGGGGCGTCAGGGTGGTGGGGACACCCTCTGAGGTGGCGGCCGAAAGCGACGTGATTATCACCATGCTGCCGGGGGCGCCCGAGGTGGAGGAGGTCTTCCTCGGCGAACACGGTATCATCCCGGCCGTCCGAGTGGGGAGCGTCTGCATCGACACCAGTTCGATCGATCCTGTCACGGCGGTACGGATAGCCTCCGAACTCCGGAAAAAAGGTGCCGCCATGCTCGACGCACCGGTCAGCGGAGGCCAGGAAAAGGCGGAATCCGGCACGCTGTCGATCATGGTCGGAGGAGACGAACCGGTTTTCGAGCGCTGCCTCGGCATTCTGAAATCCATGGGAAGGGACGTCGTCCTGGTGGGCGGCCCCGGGGCCGGGCAGATCGCCAAGCTCGTGAACCAGTGCATCGTCGCCGTCAACATGGCGATAGTCGGCGAGGCCATGTGTCTTGGAAAAAAGGCAGGGGTGGACCCGCGAAAGATCTTCGAGGCCATACGCGGAGGCCTTGCAGGAAGTCAGTGCATGACGGACAAAGCGCCGCGCATGTTCAGCGGGGACTACACCCCCGGCGGAAAAATGTGGCTCCACGTCAAGGACCTGAAAAACGTGATGGCCGCGTGTCGGGAGTTCGACGTCGCCATGCCGCTGACCGAAAGCGTTCTGGCGATGATGGAAGATGTCGTACGGGACTGGGGCCCGGAAACCGACCACGGCGGCGTGGCAAAATATTTCGAGAAGCTTAACGGCGTCTCGCTGGTGACGAGGGATTCCTGAAACACTAGCGGCAATCCCCTGGATCCGCAAATTTTTCAGGCGGAGGGAGTGTCGCCGGACAAAAGGTGAATTCGCCCTCCCCGGGGGCGAAGAGATCCCGCTCCGCGCTCTTTACGGAAAAATCCCCTGGGGGAGGGTACCCGAGGGGAGTGAAACCGGCACGGATGTCGGTTTCTCAGGCAGGCAGCCGGCGGACGAAGGGAGCCGCGGAACTCGCTTGGGCAGTTGTCAGGGGCGACAATCCGCACCCCCGCCCAAGCGAGTTCCGGTGACGCTCCCCGCGGGGATGCGCGGATTTAGGTATGCAGACTACTCATATCTGAATAAACGACATTTTACCAACGTATTTATATATATTTGACATTATTGTAACAATAAGAACTTTTACATGAGCCTGAATTGAAAAAAAGGAAGGTCTGTTGTATTCTTAACCGGCAAGCCTGAACCGGGCTGGGACTTCCCTTTGCAGTGGAACTTTCCCGCTTGCTTACACCACCCCTTGATGCACGGGTGATTCCCGAAAGGAGACTGGCGCTGTGGAGAAAATCAGGAAAGGCAGCTGGGTTCAGATCGAATGGACGCTCCTGGAACCATCGGAACGACCGGAACATCTCCCCCCCGAAACCCGCCGGGTACCGCTGCGTATGAGAGCGAAAGGGCTCCTTCAGGAGGAGGCTTCCGTCGGCGATTCTGTTTCTGTGCTTTCCACCTGCGGTCGTACCCTGACCGGCACCCTTGTGGCGGAAAATCCTCCCTTCACCCATTCATTCGGACCCCAGGTCACCGAGTTGATAGGACTCGGGGATTATTTGCGCTCGCTATGGAGGACCACCGATGAATAATTCCTATGAAAGCGTCATGGCCCGCAAAAACGAAATCATGAAAAAGTCCCTTCTCATGGATTTCGACCAGTTCGAGCAGGGAAAGCTTTCCTTCGACTACGAGGGAATGATGAACCAGTACGGCTATTCCCTGGAGGAAATACGAAGGATCCAGAGGGAGGCCCATGTCGGCGATACACCCCTCATCGAGCTCCACAACCTTACGCGTACGGTCCGGGCTCTCTCTCCGAAGGGAAAAGGCGCGCGCATCATGATCAAGGACGAGGCCGCCAATCCTTCCGGCAGTTTCAAGGACAGGAGAGCCTCCGTATCGTGCCGTTTCGCCCAGGCAAAGGGCTTTCCGGGCGTGGCGGCCGCCACGAGCGGAAACTACGGCGCTGCCCTGGTGTCCCAGGCGAATATCCGCAACCTGAAGACCATCATCGTCCAGGAGGTCTTCGACAGCCTCGGGAGAGGCCAGCCGGAGATCGTCGAAAAGACGAGAAAGTGTGAAGCCCTGGGCGCCGAGGTGATCCAGACGAGCGTCGGTCCCGAACTTTTTTATTACCTCCTGCTGGTTCTCGAAGAAACAGGATTTTTCAATGCCTCGCTCTATACGCCCCTGAGCATCGCAGGCATCGAGACCATAGGTTGGGAAATCGCCGAGCAGTGCAGGAATCTTCACGGGGGACTCCCTGCCGCGGTCGTCATTACCCACGCGGGAGGGGGCAACGTCACCGGGACCGCCAGAGGACTCCGCAAGGCCGGAGCGGAGGATGTGAAGATCATCGGCGCCAGCGTCAACCTTGAAGGACTTCACATGGCCAGCGACAGAGATTTCAACCTGAAATCCTTCACCACCGGGCATACGGGCTTCGGCGTGCCTTTCGCCACGTGGCCCGACCGGTCTGATGTTCCGCGCAACGCCGCACGGCCCCTCCGCTACCTCGAACGGTATGTCACCGTCAACCAGGGAGAGGTTTTCTACATTACCGAGGCCCTGGCCGTACTGGAAGGACTTGAACGGGGCCCCGCCGGCAACACCGCTCTCACCGCCGCCTTCGCCCTCGCCCGGGAGTTCGACGAGGACCAGTTCATCGTCGTGCAGGAGACGGAGTATACGGGGGCGGGAAAACACCATTACGCCCAGCTCGCCTTCGCAAAGGAGAACGGCATCCGCATCGAAACGGGGGATCCGGCAACAGAGAAACCGGGGAGGAACATTGTCTTTCCTTCCCATCCCGACCAGATTCGCGCCCGCGAGGTGGACCTTGATCCCCTGAGGGCTTCCCTGGTCAGGAATGCGCTCAGAAACAGGGGCGTCCGCCCCTCCGACCTTTCAAAGGCCGATCTGGATTTCCTGGCCGAGGAAGTGAGCCGGGACGCCGCTTTCGTCTCCGGCATCCTGAACTCTCTCTGACCGGCGGGAACCATGGAGGAGGCTGACGGAATGAAAAAACTTTTTGACATGATATGGGTTTTGCTCAGAAAAATCGAAAACTTCATAATGATCACCAGCACGATTATCCTGGTCACCCTCGTGCTGACGCAGGTCGCCCTCCGCTACATCTTCAAGATGCCCCTCATGGGGGTGGAGGAACTCGCAACCATGACCGGCTTCTGGATGTACATGATGGGATCCGCCTCCGGCGCAAGGGAGCGGAACCACATCAGGGCGGACCTCATCCGCTCGGTGATGAAAAACGAGAAGACATACCGGAAGATCCAGACATTCGTTACCCTCATCACGTTCATCCTTGCCTGCGTGATGACGAACTGGTGCTGGAACTACATCTTATGGTCCATCAAGTCGTGGGAACGCTCTCCGGCCCTGATGATCCCCATGGTGTACTCCCAGATGAGCCTTCTTGCTTCCGCAGCGCTCATGGCGTTCTATTTCTTCATTGAACTGCTCGACAATTTCCGCCAGGCCGCAGGGAAACCCGGCCTTGTGCTGCCCAGGGCGCCCTACGATGAATAGCGGCGGGGAAGGAGGAACATCATGGATCATATAGTCATCGATCTTTTGGTTTTGATTTCCAGCATCGTCATCGGGATTCCGGTTCCGTTCTGTTTCATGCTGGCGGCCATTTACATGGGGGTCATTTATTTCCCCGACTTCTCCTTCCTCATGACCATCGGCTTCCGGGGGTTGAACTCCCTGACCATCCTCTCCATCCCGTTCTTCATCATCGCGGGAGCCCTCATGAGCTCCGCCGGCATCGCCGAAAGGCTGACGAATTTCGCCAACTCCATGCTGGGACGCCTCCGGGGAGGAATGGGGGCGGCAAGCATCGTCGCCTGCGCCATTTTCGGGGCAATCTCCGGCACCGCCTCCTCCGCGGTGGCATGCATCGGCGGCATCATGATCCCGCGCCTGGAAAAACTGGGTTACCCGAGAGGCTACTCCACGGGAATGCTCAGCTGCGCATCGGTCTTGGGCCAGCTCATTCCGCCGAGCGTCCCCATGATCCTCTACGGGTGGGTGACCCAGCAGTCAGTCGCTGCATGCTTCCTCTCCACGGTGGTTCCCGGAATTATCACCACCACTCTTTTCTGCATCATCAACTACTTCATGGTGGGCAGATTCCCCGGCATCAAGGTGGACGATCCTCTTCCGCCGAAGGAGAGAAACAGGCTTGTCTGGAAGGCCGGGAAGAAAGGCTTCTGGAGCCTTCTCATGCCCGTGATCATCCTCGGGGGCATCTACGGCGGAGTCACCACGCCCACGGAAGCCGCCGCCGTCGCCGTATTCTACGCCATTGTCATCGGCTTTTTCGTTCACAAGGAGCTGACCATGACGGTGTTTTTCCGCTCCCTGAAGTCTGCTGCCACGACGAGCGGTGTCATCGTGCTCATGCTTTTCTTCGTCACCATCCTCGGCCGCCTGTACACCATGCAGCAGGTCCCCATGAAAATTGCCAACTTCCTGCTTGGAACTTCAGACAACAAGTACGTCATCCTCATCATGGTGAACATATTCCTGATCATCATCGGCATGCTCATGGACGACCTGAGCGGAACCATGCTCGCCGCTCCGCTCCTCATGCCTCTCATGCTGAGGATAGGCGTGCACCCCATTCATTTCGCAGCCATTCTCGGGACGAACCTGGGCCTCGGCAACGTGACCCCTCCCACGGCGCCCATTCTCTATCTCGGAGGCAGGGTCGGCAACGTCCAGATAGACGAGTACCTGAAGCCGGCCCTCATCTACATGTTCTTCGGGTTTCTGCCCGTCATTATCCTGACCACCTATGTGCCTGACCTTTCGCTTTTCCTTCCCAGGCTGATCATGGGAATCAAGTAGTCGGACCGTCATCCGGTGAGACAAAGGAGGGGGTAGAAGGAAAAACGTCTCGAACAGCGTTCAGCCCCTGTCGGGCAACAATCGGAAGCAACTTTTTACGGATCAAGAAAAGGAGGGAAAGCATGAAGTTTACCGGCAGAACAAAAAAACTCCTGGTTTGTCTTGTTGCTCTTTCGTTTCTCGCCGCCTTCTTCGGAATGGCATCGGCGGCAGAGCCCCAGTTCAAGATGCGGCTTGCCCAGGTCCACCCCGTTGACAGCGACTATGACCTGAGGGCGAAATCATTCGCGAAGAAGGTCTTTGAGGGAACCGACGGAAGAATCCAGATCGACGTCTTCTCGGGAGGAGTTCTGGGAGACTGGACCGAGATATTCGAAATGGTCCAGAGGGGAACCATCGAAATGAGCATGGCCCAGGCCAATGCCAACTTCGACCCCCAGCTGAACCTCGCCTATTACTTCCCCTACATCGTCACGAACGCCAAAGAGGCCCAGAATGTCTACGGCCCTGGCGGCTGGGCTTACAAGATCATCCAGGACCTGTGGGCGAAGCACAACATCAAGGCCCTTGCAGTGGTTCCCATCGGCATGTCGGGAGTCTCCCTCAACAAGGTTCCCGAGAAGTTCGCCGAACCGGGAGCGAGCCATGGCCTGAAGGTCCGCGTCATGCCCATCAAGCCGTGCGAGTGGACCTACGAGGCTCTCGGCTATATCGCCACCCCCATACCCTATGCTGAAGCCTACAGCGCAATCCAGACCGGAATTGCCGACGGCCAGATGGGAGGACCTCCCTTCCAGGCATGGCAGTTCAAGGACGTGAACAAGGTCTGGATTCAGTACAACGATTACTTCGAGTCCTGGTGGTTTGCCATCAACATGGACCTCTGGAACAAGATTTCCAAGGAAGACCAGGAAGTCATGCTGAAGGCGGCCCAGGAAGAGTCGGAAATCCAGTGGGCCCGTGCGGAAGAGGCCGATGAGGAGTACCGCCAGAAGCTCGCCAAGGAATACGGGTGGGAGATCGTTATGCTCACCCAGGAGCAGCTTGACACGTTGGCAGCTCATGTCCGGAAGGTCGTATGGCCGAAGATGGAAGAGATCGTCGGAAAAGATCTTATGGACCGGGTCTACAAGGAGTCGGGCATAGCCCGCTGATCCTTTGCTCCCTGGAGAGGCGGGAGGCATCGGGTTTGGCCCGGCATGCCTCCCGCCTCTTTGTCGGTGTCGTGAGGGAATCGCCGCGCCCGAAACCAACTGCAAGGAGATGAACCTGAAATGTTTACCGGAAAAAGAGATATCAGCCGCTGCCTCCGCCTGGTCGAGGAAGACAGGGCCATTACGTCCCCTGCCGCAAAACTGCCCTATTATCCTCTCGTCGTCAAAAGAGGAAGGGGCGCCACCATTGAAGATGTGGACGGAAACATGTACATCGATTTTCTTTCAAGCGCCGGAGCGGTGAACACGGGACACTGCCATCCGAAAGTTGTGGAGGCTATCCGGAAACAGACGGAGGACCTCATCCTGTATACCCACGTCTACATGTACCATGAACCGATTATTGAACTGACGAAAGAGCTTCTCTCCATCACCCCGGGAACTTTCCGCAAGAGGGCCTATTACGGCCTGGCGGGGTCCGACGCCAACGACGGGATCATAAAACTGGCCCGGATCGCCACAGGCCGCCCAAAAATCCTTGCCTATCTCAGGGCCTATCACGGCAGTACCTACGGAGCCCTTTCCATGAGCGCCGTGAGCCTGCCCATGCACAGGGGACTCGGACCGCTGCTTCCCGACATTTACCATGTCCCTTACCCTGACCCCTACCGTACGCCTTTCCCCGGAATGACCGAGGATGAGGTTGCAGACTTCGCCATCGAACAGATACGGATCGCCTTTTCCACGAACATCCCCCCCGACGAGACGGCCGCGATAGTAATCGAGCCGATCCAGGGTGATTCCGGCCTTGTGGTTCCGCCGAAGAAGTACATGCAGTCCCTTCGGAAGCTCTGTGACGAATACGGAATTCTCCTCGTTTCAGAGGAAGTGCAGCAGGGTTTCGGCCGCACGGGCAAATGGTTCGGCATCGAAAACTTCGACGTGGTCCCCGACGCCGTCGTCATGGGAAAGGCTATCGCGTCCGGGCTGCCCCTTGGAGCTGTGGTTGCGAGGGCGGACCTGATGGAAAAATGGCAGGCTCCCGCGCACCTTTTCACTGCGGCAGGCAGCCCCGTCTGCTGTGCGGCAGCCTTGGCCACCATCTCCGTCATCCGGGAGGAAAACCTTCTTCAGAACGCAGTGGAAGTGGGGGCACGCATCAAGAACCGCTTCTTCGAAATGCAGAAAAAATACGAAATCATCGGCGACGTAAGGGGCGTCGGCCTCTCCATCGGCGTAGACCTCGTCAAGAACCGCGATACGAAAGAACGCCACGGGGAAGCGGCTGCGAAGATTTGCTACCGTGCATGGGAAAGGGGACTCCTCCTCTCCTTCTTCAGCGGAAGCGTCCTGAGAATCCAGCCTCCCCTGGTGATCACGAAGGAACAGGCAGACAGCGCAATGGACATCATAGAAGAATCCTTTGAGGACTTTTTCGCCGGGGACATCCCCGACAGCGTCTTCGAAACGGTCAAGGGCTGGTAACTTCCGCCCTCGCGGAATACGCGGCAAAACTCCGTTCACGAAACAGCCTCCCGCCTGCCGGGGGGCTGTTTCTTTACAATGCCGTCTGCTCCACCCGGCGGAAGACGCTGCCCAGATGTCCGGCCTCTCCCATCAGGGGAACCCTCCACCCGTGGCGGCCCAGTTCGAGAATGGTAATGCTGCCGTTGGCGAGCTGGAACCGCCAGAAGCTGGAGAGAGGGCTGTCGAAGATCCGGCAGAGGAGAACCTTGAGCACTGCGTCATGAGAGACGATCACCACTGAGTCTCCCTCTCCCTCGACCGTCCGCAGGAAGGCCGGCCAGGCGCGGTCCCGCACGTCCGCCAGGTTCTCCCCGCCGGGCATGGTCAATAGCTCGGGATGTCCGTGCCAGGCCGCGAGCATTCCCGGCCATTCCGCCTCCACTTCACCGGCGGTGCGCCCTTCCCACAGGCCGTGTCCTATTTCGACGAGCCCATCGTTCATCTCCACCGGCAGGCCCGTCAGCTCCGCCAGGGGGCGGGCGGTCTCCCTGGTTCTGGAAAGAGGGCTCGCCACGATCCTGTCCAGGGGAACGTCCTTCAGCGCCTCAGCGACAGCCTGGGCCTGGCCCAGGCCCGTCCGGTTCAGCGGGATGTCCATCTGCCCCTGGAACCGTCCTTCCCTGTTCCAGTCCGTTTCCCCGTGCCGCACAAGAAAGATACGCTTCATCACAGGGCCTCCGAGAAGTTCACCTTCACGGCCCAGAGAAGGTCCGCGTCGGCCTTGAAGGTCTCGATAACCTTCGGCGGGATGTCGCTGTCAATCTGGAGGGCTCCCACGGCGAGGCCGCTGCCGTTTTTCCGCCCCAGGGCGAAGTTGGCTATGTTGGATCCCGCCTCGCCGAGGATGGTCCCCACCTTCCCGATGACCCCGGGGCGGTCGTGGTTGCTGAACAGGAGCACCGTTCCCTCGGGGACGAACTCGATCCAGTAGCCGTTCAGGTTCACCACCCGCTGCCTGCCTTCCTCGGTGACGGTCCCTGCCACCGTTACTTCTTCCCGGGAGCCGGCGGCCCCGATGGTCACTTCCAGGAGGTTTTTATAGGTGCCTCCCTCCGCCCGGATCTCCTCCACAGCGATTCCCCTGTCGGAAGCCAGGAGGGGAGCGGACATGTAGTTCACCTCCGGGCCGTGGGAAACCTCGAGCATGCCCTTGAGTCCCGCCACGGTAAAGGGGGAGTAGTGGTAGGGCACCTCGAAACAGATGGGATCGTCCCCTCCCGGGAAGAGCGGGCCCCGGAGGGTGACCCGGATCCCCTTCACCGGCTCCCGAAGGAGGTGGGCGGCGAGATACCCCATTTTGCGGGCGAGGGAGAGATAGGTCCTCCGCCCGTCGCTGAGAAGCTGTTCCGAGAAGGGAAGATTCACCGCGTGCTCATAGGGCCTCCCCAGGAGGGCGGCGGCGAGGTTGGAGGCGGCGATCACCGCCACGGCGGACTGGGCCTCTTCCGTGTTGGCCCCGATGTGGGGAGTCAGGATGACTTTCTCCCGGAGGTCCGGGGCGAGGAGAGGATGGTCAGCCCGCACGGGTTCGCCGTCGAACACGTCGAAGGCTGCGCCTGAAAGAAGGCCGGAGCGCACCCCTGCGGCCACGGCATCCTCGTCCACCAGGCCGCCCCGAGCGCAATTCACCAGAAAAGCCCCCCGTTTGCAGGCCCGAAGCACAGAAGCGTCGAGCAGCTTCCTGGTCTCTGCGGTGAGGGGCACATGGAGGGTGACCACGTCGGCGAGGGAGAGGGCCCCGGCGAGGTCGTCCAGGAGCTGTGCCCCGGCGCGGTCCGCTTTCTCCTTCGATATGTAGGGGTCGTAGGCGGACACCTCCATGCCGAAGGCCCGGCACCGGAGGGCCACCTGGGTCCCGATCCGTCCCAGCCCAATGACCAATAGCCGTTTCCCCGAGAGCTGCATGCCCATGAACCGGCTCCGCTTCCATTCGCCCGACGCAACTGAATTCCACGCCTGGGGAACCTTCCGGACAAGGGAGAGCATCATGGCCAGAGTGTGCTCCGTGGCTGCGAGGGTGTTCCCCGTGGGGGCGTTGATCACCACTATTCCCCGGCGGCTTGCAGCAGCGAGGTCGATGTTGTCCACGCCCACACCGGCCCTGGCCACTGCCCGGAGCTTCTTTGCCGCCCCGAGGACTTCGGCGTCCAGGGGAGTGCCGCTGCGGGTCATCATGCCGTCGGCATCGGCCACCGCCTCAAGCAGCTCTTCCCTGGTGAGGCCGGTTCTGACCTCCACCAGGAGGTCCTTTTCCTTCCGGAGCAGCCCAAGCCCCGCTTCCGATACGGTATCCGTCACGAGCACTTTCATTTTTCATTCTCCTTCCTTTTTCACCTGTTCCGGAACGCCCCGTGGGGACTGCGGGATCGCAATCCTCCCGGAAAAAGAAAAAGGGACCGGAAGGCATGTTCCCCTCCGGCCCCTATGGTTGCGAAATTTCCCGCTGTTTTTCCGCTCTATTCTGTCTCGGGCTGCGGTCTCTTCCCCGCCGGCACGGGAAGACCAGCCCTTCCGGACCAGCCGGAAGAGGAGGAAGATGACCCGGTACCCATGCCTGTGAAAAGACGTGCATTATCCATAAGCGGCAGCTCCCCGAAAAAAGTTGTTCACTTTATATCAGCACAACCTATCAATGTCAATAGCTTTTTCTGAACCTAAATCCGCACATTTTTCAGGCAGAGGGAGTGTCGCCGGGTATAAGGTGAATTCGCCCTCCCCAGGGGCGAAGAGATCTCGCTCCGCGCTCTTTGCGGAGAGGCCCCTGGGGGAGGGCGCCTGAGGTGAGAGAAACCGGCAGGGATGTCGGTTTCACAGGCAGGCAGCCGGCGAACGCAGGGAGCCGCGGGACTCGCCCGGGCAGTTGTCACGAACGACAATCCGCACCCCCGCCCAAGCGAGTTCCGGTGACACTCCCCGCTGAGGTGCGGATTTAGGAATCCGCCCATATCTTGACAAAATTCCGCCCGATCTCTAAGATACTAACATATCAGGCCATCCATTCGGTCTAGTGTGAATTGGGTGATTATTTCCGGAGCGGCTTTTTGCCGTAGAGCGTTCTTCCGGGAAGGCCTTTCGCTCCGGAGAAGCGGCCCCACAGGATTACCGGCCCTCGGCCCGTAATTAATACACTCAGGGAGGAATGAAACATGAAGAAAGCACTGTTGCTGCTCGTATGTCTTGTGATCCTCGCTTCCGGCGCCCCGGTCCTGGCCGCAGAGGTGGAGGGGGACGGAAAATCCTACGAGCTCATGGTGTCCACCCAGCTCGCCGATTCCCATCCTTTCTGCCGGGGTTTCTACGACCTCGCGAAGAGGGTGAGTGAAAGAACCGGCGGCAAGCTGACCGTGAAGGTTTTCCCCAGCGCCCAGCTCGGCAGCGACGAAGACGTCATCGAGCAGGCGATCCAGGGAGTGAACGTGGCGGTGGTCACCGACGCGGGACGTATGGCCAACTACGTGAAGGACATCGGTATCGTGGGCATGGCCTATTTCGCCGACAACTACGACGAGATCATGAAGGTCCAGCGGACGAACTTCTGGAAAGAGAACGTCAAAAAGCTTGCGGAAGAGAACGGCATCCGGGTCCTCTCCTTCAACTGGTTCGACGGCGCACGCCACTTCCTCACCAACAAGCCCGTCAGGAAGCCCGAAGATCTCAAGGGCGTCCGGATCCGCACCCCCGGCGCTCCCGCATGGTCCCGGTCCGTGGCCGCCCTCGGCGCCACCCCCGTTACCATGGGCTGGACCGACGTATACAACGCCGTGCAGCAGAAGGCCATCGACGGCTGCGAGGCCCAGCATTCCGCCAGCTACGGAATGCGCCTGTACGAAGTGCTGAAGTACATCAACAAGACTGCTCATTTCCAGCTGCTCAACGGGCTCATTGTCGGCGAGAAGTGGTTCAGCACCCTTCCCGCATCCTACCAGGCCCTTCTTCGCGAGGAGTTCGAGAAACAGGGCAAGATAACAGCCGCTGAAGTCATCGAGAAGTCCGACGTCTTCGAAGCCATGATGGTCAAGGAAGGCATGGAGGTTATCGAAGTGGACCTGCCGGCCTTCAAGAAGGCTTCCGAGGCGGCCTACGAGGAATTGGGCTTCGCCGAGCAGCGGAAGGCCATCTACAAGGAAATCGGCAAGGAATAATTTCCGGCCGGTTTATCCTGGGCCGTACGGTTGATTCACCCGCCAGCCGCCGCCTTTCCGGGGCGGTTGCCTTTCCCTTTTTCCCGGCGCCGGAAGGAGGCTGCACACGGACATGCTTGGAGTTCTGAAAAAAACCTACCGCTGCGTCTGCACGATCGAGGAGCGGTTTATTTCTTTCACCCTTTGCGCCATCACCGTCCTGATCTTCGTTTCCGCCATAGGCAGATTCGTCGGCCGCCCCATCAACTGGGCGGTGGACATTTCCCTCCTCCTCTTCGCCTGGGGGGCCTTTCTCGGGGCGGACGTGGGAATCCGGAAAAACAGGGTGATCAACGTCGACTTCCTGACGTCGCGGCTGCCTCTGAAGACGCAGAAGACCATCGCCGTCGCGTGGTCCGTGATCATCATCCTCTTCCTGGCGGTGCTCATCGCCTACGGAATTCCCCTCTGCATCTCCAACTTCAAACGGCAGTTCCAGAATATCACCCTGAGCTACTCTTTCGTCACCGCATCCCTTCCCGTGAGCGCCTTCCTGATGATCATCTCCACGGGCATCAGGCTTCATCTGCAAATCACCGACTTCCCGTCCACCCTCCGGGGCGGCGGGCGGGACGTGGCGTAGGAAGGAGGAAGACGGTATGCTTCTTCTCGTCGGCGTTTTCCTTGTACTCCTCTTCCTCGGCATGCCCGTGGCCTTCGCCATCGGCCTGGCGGGTTTCGCCTTCATGCTGGCCACGCCAAACATCCCCATTTCCATCTCGGTGCAGCGCATCGTGGCCCAGACACAGAGCTTCACCCTGTTGGCCATCCCCCTTTTCATCTTCGCCGGAAACCTCATGAACGCCACGGGGATAACCGCGCGGCTGGTGAAGCTGTCCCGGGTGCTCGTGGGACACCTGCCGGGCAGCCTCGCCCAGGTGAGCGTCATCCTGAGCACCCTCATGGGCGGCGTGTCGGGTTCGGCCAACGCCGATGCCGTCATGGAGTGCAGGATTCTCGGTCCCGAGATGATAAAACAGGGCTATTCCAGGGGCTACGGCGCTGCGGTGAACGGCCTGACCGCGATGATCACCTGCACCATCCCGCCGAGCATGGGCTTCATCATCTACGGTTCCGTGGGGGAGGTGTCTATCGGGCGCCTTTTCGTTGGAGGAATCATCCCCGGACTGCTCCTGATGGCCATGATGATGCTCACCGTGAACTTCACTGCCAAGCGGCGGGGCTACGTTGCCCCGAAGGACGTTCGGAAGCCGAACGCCCGGGAAATCGTGTCCGCCCTGTGGGAGAACATCTTCGCACTGATCTTCCCCATCATCCTCATCGTGGGGATCCGGTTCGGCCTCTTCACGCCCTCCGAGGCGGGAGCCTTCGCCGCCGGGTACGCCATCTTCGTCGGGGCCTTCATTTACGGGGAGATGACCTGGAAGAGCTTCCTGGAGGCGGTGGAACAGAGCGCCGTGGACATCGGCGTCCTCATGCTCATCCTCGGGCTGTCCGGGACCTTCGGGTATGCCATTGTCTACGGTAGGGTTCCCCAGACCATTGCTGAATTCCTGATCGGCATCACGTCGAACAGCTATCTTCTCTTCTTCCTGATCATTCTGCTGCTGATCATGGCCGGAATGTTCGTGGAGACAACAGTTTGCGCCATGCTCCTGACGCCAGTGTTCATTCCGGTGATCTCGAGGCTCGGCATCGACCCCGTCCATTTCGGGGTCATCATGATGACCACCCTGACTGCGGGGATCATGACGCCTCCCGTGGGCGTGGCCCTGTACTCCACGTCGGAGATCATGGGGTGCACGCCCCAGGAGACCGCCAGGGAGGCCATTCCCTTTTACCTCACTCTCCTGGCCCTGGTGATTGTCCTGGTTCTCTTCCCAGGAATCGTGCTCTTCCTGCCCAATCTCGTCTTCGGATAGACAGGCGGATCGGGCGCGGTTTTTCAGAATCGAAGGGAGGCTCCTCCGGGCCTCCCTGTTTTTAGGATCCTCTCAAAGGTTCCATCCCCGAACGCCTTCCGTTTTTTTCCTTCCTGAGGTTATACTATTCTCATTCCCCGCGAGGGGAGGAAGAAAAACGGCGGGTACGGCCGACGGCCGCCCCAGGGAGGACATCATGAAAAAAAAGCTTCAGGCCGTCCTCGCGGCCATGGTCATTGTCGCGGGAGCGTTTCCGGCGGCGGCGAAGACCGCCGTGTTCGTCTCCGTGCTTCCCCAGAAATTCTTTGCGGAACAGGTGGGCGGGGAACGGGTGGAGGTTTCCGTCCTCGTGGGAAAAAACCGGGATCCCCACACTTTCGAGCCCCTTCCGGCCCAGATGGCCGCCCTATCCCGGGCAGACGGGTATCTCTCCATCGGCCTGCCCTTCGAAGAATCCCTGCTGCCCAGGATCCGGCAGCTCAACCCGTCCCTCAGGGTTTTCGCGGCGGACAGGGGCATAGAGAGGATCAGGGGAAAGGACGAAGAGCACCATGGCCGTACCGATGAACACGGCCATGAACACGATCACGGCGGGAGCGACCCCCACGTGTGGAATGGGGTCCGAGAGGCTCGGACAATAGCGAAAAACACCTGCGCCGCCCTGGCGGAGCTCGACCCGGAGGGATCGGACCACTATCGCCGCAATCTCGGGAATTTCCTTGAACGGCTGGACGCCCTGGATGCGGAGTTCCGGGAGCTCTTCAGGGGCAGGGAGGGGGCGGCCTTTCTCGTCTTCCACCCTGCCTGGGGGTACCTGGCCAGGGAGTACGGCCTTGAAGAGGTGGCCATCGAAACGGACGGCAAGGAACCCAAGGCCGCGGACATGGCCGCGGTGATCACTGAGGCGAAGCAGCGGGGAGTGAAGGTCGTCTTCGTTTCGCCCCAGTTCTCGGGAAGAAGCGCGGAGATCATCGCCCGGAGCATCGGCGCGACGGTAGAAACGGTGAACCCCCTGTCGGAGGAATGGGAGGAAAACATCCGGGCGGCGGCCCGGGCCATCGCGGAGTCGGCGCGGTAATTCGTCTTGACCCCGGAGCTTCCTTTCGGTATGGTTTTTCCTGTGCAAGCGCACACTTCAGGAGGAATACGATGGAAATGGAAAATGTTCTGTTCGCTTTCGAGCCGACCTTCTTCGCCGGGGCTGCCCGCGGGGGTGGTGAGCGCCCCGGCCTTCTTCACGAAGAAAACCGACACCCGCTTTCCCGCCTTCTCCCTCGGCGCGGAAATACGGGGAACATCACGTCTCCCTCCGCGGGCTCATCGTCGGCATGATGATCATGGCCGTCAGCCTGCTGCTTTTTATCTGACCAAAGGAGGAACAGCCCCATGAAGATTTCTTTCAACCTTGAACAGTTTTTGAAGGACCTCGAATACCTGGTGAACATCGACAGCCAGTCCAGGGACACCGAGGGCGTGGCCGCAGTGGCCGCGTTCTTTGAAAAAGCCTTCGCCGACATCGGCTGGAAGGTGGAGAAGAAAGATCTCGGCCCCGAGGTGGGACCAAGCCTCAAAATAAGCAACGGCGAAGCCCCCTACGATGCCCTGCTTCTCGGGCACCTCGACACGGTCTTCCCGAAGGGAACAGCAGGGGAGCGCCCCTTTTCCAGGGATGAAAAGCGGGCCTACGGCCCCGGCGTGAACGACATGAAGGGAGGGCTTCTCTTCGGCCTCTACGCCGCCCGGGCCATCGCCGAGGCGGGAGCGCCCGGCTCCTTTTGTATCGTCTACAACAGCGAGGAGGAGATCGGTTCCCGCAGGGCCCGCCCCTGGATCGAGGAACTGGCCCGCGAAAGCCGCACGGCGGTGATCCTGGAGCCCGCCCGCCCCAACGGCGACCTGGTGAACCAACGGAAGGGCCTTGGCCGGATTGACGTCGCCTTCCGCGGGAAAGCCGCTCATGCGGGAGTGGAACCGGAAAAGGGCGTGAGTGCCGTGAACGAGATGGCCCACTGGATTATCGGCCTCCACGGCCTCACCGATTTCGAGAAGGGCACCACCCTCAACGCCGGGGTGGTCTCCGGCGGCACGGCCCCCAACGTGGTGCCCGAGAAGGCATCCATGACCGTGGACGTCCGGATCAAGGTTCCGGAGGAAAAGAACCGCATCGAGGCGAAAATCGCCGAACTGAAGGCTCACCCGGCTACTGCGGGCATCAACGTGGAGGCCGACTTCTTCCTCACCCGGCCGCCCATGAACCCGTCGCCCAAGACCATGAAGCTCTGCGCCCTGGTGGAAGAGGCGGGCCGGGAGGCAGGGGTGGATGTCCGCTGGCAGAGCACCGGCGGCGGTTCGGACGGCAACTTCACCGCCGCCCTGGACGTCCCTACTGTGGACGGGCTCGGGCCCGTGGGCGGCGGTTCCCATGCCGTGACGGAGTACGTGGAAATCGGGGAGATCCCCTCCCGTTTCGCCCTCCTTCTGGGCATCCTGGAGAGGGTTCCGAATGCCGTTTTCTAGTGTTCCTCCCCTCCGGGGCGTTATCAGGGCCGTCTGCACGGCCCCGGCAAAGGGAATGCAGAAGAAAGACCGGGGAGAGGGACGGCTGGTCCCCGGAAAGGGACTGGAAGGGGACGGCCACTTCGGATTCGCCCACCGGCAGGTGAGCCTGCTGGACGAAGGCGATATCAAGATCATGAAACAGTCCATCCCCACCCTCTTCCACGGCGCCTTCGCCGAAAACCTGGTCACGGAAGGCATCGACCTCAAGTCCCTGGTCCTCGGCGATCTTCTCAGGATCGGAACGGCCCTCCTCAGGGTGACCCAGATCGGAAAGGAGTGCCACTCTCGGTGCGCCATCTACGAGGCCGCCGGTGACTGCATCATGCCCAGGCTGGGCATCTTCTGCGAGGTTCTGACCGAGGGACCGGTCAGGGTGGGGGACACCGTGGAATTTGTCCCCGAGGAACTGCCCGAACGCCTCGTCCGCCGAGAAATCACCCGCATCGCCGGCGGGAAGGGGGAAACGGTGACGGACAGCATGCTCAGGGAGGCCAGGGTCACCCTGGTACTCGACGGAGAGAAGCAGGTGACCGCCCTCTGCTCCCCCGGGGAAGAGCGGTACTGGGCGGTGGGGCACCTGAAGTGCCGGAGGCTCATCGACGGCCGGGAGGACATCGCCAGCCTTGAAATCCTCCCGGGGGAGGTCCGGGTGGCCCGGAAGAAGATGACCGCCGGGCTTCCCCTCCTGCAGCGTATCCTCTCGTCCTCCCCCTCGGCCATCCCGGAGGAAAGAACGGGCCAGGGTCTGGGGTCCGTGGAATCCGCGGACTGGTCCATCCCGGCCTCCGTCCTGCAGGACGGGGCGGACTGGCTTGGGGAGGCCCCTGTCTTCCGTGCCGCGGGAGGTACCCATGCGGCAGCCCTCATTCACCGGACGGGAAACCGGCTCTTCCTCACCGAGGATATCGGGCGGCACAATGCCGTGGACAAGGCCGTGGGGTGGGCCGTGCTCCATGCCGTTCCCCTTGGGGAGACCGCCCTGGTAGTTTCCGGACGCCTGCCCGAGGACATGGTCCACAAGGCGGTGGGGGCGGGAATACACGTCCTCGGCAGCGTCTCCGCCGCCATCGCCGAGGGTGCCGAAGCGGCGGAACGGGGAGGAATCACTCTCGTTGGATTCATCCGGAACGGGGGTATGAACGTCTACACCCGGCCCGACAGGGTGGTACCGGACGCCTGACATGGGGCCCCTGCAGGGGCCCCCTAAATCCGCACCTCAGCGGGGAGTGTCACCGGGGAACGCTTGGGCGGGGGGTGCAGATTGTCGTCCTTGACAACTGCCCAAGCGAGTCCCACGGCTCCCTGCGTTCGCCGGTTGCCTGCTTGTGAAACCGACATCCGTGTCGGTTTCTCTCACCTCAGGCGCCCTCCCCCAGGGGATAATCTCTTCGCCCCTGGGGAGGGCGAATTCACCTTATGCCCGGCGACACTCCCTCTGCCTGAAAAATGAGCGGATTTAGGGGCCCTTTTCTTTATTGACAAGGGACCGAAAAGGCGATAGTGTATTTTTGATCCATTCACAGAACCGGTGTTTTAACAAACGAAACAATTATTGTTCAAGGAGGTCGATACAATGTCCCGTTTTGTCACATTCGGAGAAATCATGCTTCGGCTTACTCCTCCCGATCACGAGATCCTCTTCCAGACCAACAACCTGGTGGCCACCTTCGGCGGAGCCGAGGCCAACGTGGCTGTCTCCCTGGCCAACTACGGCGAGAACGTCTCCTACGTCACCGCCGCCCCTTCGAACCCCGTGGGCGACGCCATGGTGAAGGAGATGCGCTCCTTCGGCATCGATACCAGCTTCATCGCCCGCAAGGGAGAGCGGCTCGGCATCTATTTCACCGAGACCGGTTCGTCCATGCGCCCCTCGAAGGTGCTCTACGACCGCTCCGGGTCATCCATCGCCGAAGTGAAACCCGGCGACTTCGATTGGGACAGAATCCTGGACGGAGCCACCTGGTTCCACACCACCGGCATCACCCCCTCCCTGGCCGAGGGGACGGCGGCAGTGGCCCTCGAGGCCGTGAAAGCATGTAAGGCGAAGGGCATCACCGTGTCCTGCGACCTCAACTACCGCAAAAAGCTCTGGAAGTGGGGCAAGACTGCGAAAGAAGTCATGACCGAGTTCGCCAAATACGTGGACGTCACCATCGCCAACGAGGAGGACTGCCAGAAGTGCCTCGGCATCGAAATCGACGTTGACGTCGCCTCCGGTGAGCTTGACGTGTCCAAGTACAGGGTCCTCGCCGAAAAGGTCATGGCCTCCTACCCCAACATGAAGTACCTCGCCGTGAGCCTACGGGAGAGCGTGAGCGCCGACTGGAACGGCTGGTCCGCGGTTCTGGCCGACAACAAGGGGAATTTCTTCACCAGCAAGAAGTACGAGATCCGGGATATCGTAGACCGCATCGGCGGCGGAGACTCCTTCGGCTCAGGGCTCATCTGGGGGCTGAACAACCTGAAGACCCCCCAGGAGGCCCTTGAGTTCGCCGTGGCGGCTTCGGCCCTCAAGCACACCATCTACGGCGACTTCAACAGGGTCTCGAAGGAGGATGTGCTCAACCTGGCGGGCGGTGATGCCTCGGGAAGGGTCCAGCGGTAAAGAAAAGAAAACGGGTTCGGAATGTAAGAGCGGGGGAGGCCCTTCAAGGGCCTCCCCCGTGTCGTTTCCGCGAAAGGCTACTTCTGCAGCAGGTGGAAGATAAACCCGCCCACGTGCAGGTCCAGGTAGATTGCCGCAGTTCTGCCGTCCTTTTTCTTCTCCGTCTCGGGAAGGGATCCTATGCCCTTTGACTTCAGGAAGGCGAGGGCCCGGGCCACGTCGTTGCAGGAAACGGCCGCGTGCCCCTTCTCGCCGAGGTAAGGCGACTTCATGAACTCGAAGGCCTTTCCGGCGAAGACGGAGCTGTTGCCGTCCTTCACGGCCATGCCGAAAAGGGAGGCTATCTTTGCGGCGCCGGCGGCGGCCTCTTCGCCGTCCGGGCAATTCACTCCGAGATGGGCGAGCTCGAAACCATGCATGGTATAAACCGCCTCCCGGGTAATCCGGGTGATCTCGTCGAACCGCCCCGCCGCCACCATTTCCGGCTTCACCATCCAGCTTCCTCCCACCGCGAGGATTTTGTTGAAGGAAAGGTAGGAAAGCATGTTCTTCGTGTCGATGCCGCCGGTGGGAATGAACTTCACGGAGCCGTAGGGGGCGCTCATGGCCTTGAGCATGGGAAGGCCGCCGGACTGCTCGGCAGGGAAGAACTTTACCACCTTGAGGCCCCGCTCGAGGGCCATCTCGATCTGGGAGGGGCTGTTTATCCCCGGAGTGATGGGGATGTGGTTTTCCACGCAGTAGTCCACCACGGAGGGGTTGAACCCCGGGGTGACGATGAACTTCGCTCCTGCGTCCACCGCCCGCCTGACCTGTTCCTTCGTGAGAACCGTCCCGGCACCGACCAGGAGCTCCGGAAGCTCCTTCGAAAGAGTCCCGATGGACTCTTCGGCGGCGTCGGTACGGAAGGTCACCTCCGCTATGGGGAGGTCTCCTTCCAGAAGGGCCCTGCCCAGAGGAACGGCGTCCTCCGCCCTGTCGAGCTTCACCACGGGAACGATGCCCAGTTCGCCTATGCGCTGCAGTATGTTGTTATCCATGAGATGATTGTCTCCTTTCCGTAATGGAAATCCCCACCAAGGATAGACAATAGGGCTTCCTCCCGTCAAGGGCTCTTTTCGCTGAATAAAACAATGTTTCGTAAGAAAAGCTTTGATTGACCGATATTCCCCGGAGTGATACAGTGTTTCCCAAAGAACCGCAGAGGCAAGGCAATGACTCCTCGAGGATACGGAGAAGCACGTTTTTTGCCGCGTCCCCACCGGGGGTGATATGTGATGGTCGGCATGATCGGGCGGAACGCCTGGTTTTCAGCCATGGGAGTATTCCGTGAATTTCCGGAGTTTCTCCGGACCGCCGTTCCGGACGATCCTGCCGTGACGGCGGTGGTTTCCAGGGAACAGATTGCTCCTCTGGTGGGGGACAACGGGCTTTTTCGGGTGTACCCTCTCTTTCCCTCCGACGGCAGCGTCCCATTCGACATGTTTGCCGTGGAAATGGAGCGGGGCGCCTTTTCCTTTTCGGAATCCCACGACCCGGGCACGGTGGAGTACATCCATGTGTTCGAAGGTCTGATCACCGTGAAGACGGGGCAGGAGGAATACTGTCTATCCTCCGGGGACTCCCTCCGCCACAGGGCGGACAGGCCCCATTCCTTCCATAACTCCGGAGGGGGGATGGCGACCTTGTGTATCCTGGCCTACTACCCCGACAGAAAGGACTGAAAACGGGGGCCGGATTCTACCGGCCCCCGTTTTTTTGAACTGCGGGTTTCTTTCCCGGCCTATTCCACAGCCTGGGCGAGAACGGCCTTCTCTTCCACGGAGAAGATCCTGTCCAGGTCGAGGACGATGATCAGGCGGTTCTCCACCTTTGCGATACCCCGGATGAAATCGGCGGACACGTCTCCCGCCACGATGGGAGGCGTGGGCTCGATGGATTCATCGGGAATGCGAAGAATTTCCGACACGCCGTCAACCAGAACGCCGATGTTCTGCTCCGCCATGTTCACAACGATGATGCGCCTGGCCGATTCTTCAACGGAACTGGAGTTTGCCACCCTGAACCGTTTGCACAGGTCCACGATGGGAACGATCCGCCCCCTGAGGTTCACGATACCCTCCACAAAATCCATAGTCCGGGGAATCGCGGTGATGTTCTGAAGCCGGACGATCTCCCTCACCCGTGATATGTCAATGCCGAACTCTTCCTTGCCGAGCCTGAAGACCACAAGCTGCTGCTCCGCCATACCTGTTCCTCCTTTTTATCTCCCGGTCAGCCGCCGGCAAATTCCGGGAAAAGAACCGTCATTCCGCCGGTGCAAGCCCTTTTTCCTCTTCCTCGACCCTGAACCGGGCGGCGGACTTCTGCATCTCTTCCGACAGGCTCACAAGCTCTTCGGCGGCCTTCGCGATGGACTCCGTCACCCGCCCCTGCTCTTCCATGGACCGGTTGATGTTCTCCATCTGCTCGCTGATGTCCGCTGTCGCACGGGCCACGTGATCCATGCCCGCCGTCATCTCCTCGGCGCTCGCTGACTGCTCTTCCATGGTCGCCGCTATGGACTGCACGTTCTCCGTGATGGACCCCACACGGGCGATCACACCGTCGATGACGGCCTTCGTCTCTCCGGCGCGGGCTACGAGCTCCCGGATCTTCTCCGCGCTTCCCTTCTGGTCCGCCAGGGCCTTGTCCGTCTTGCCCGAAATCTCCCCGATGACCTTGCCCACCTGGGTCGCCGCTCGGTTCGACTCTTCCGCGAGCTTCCGCACTTCCTCCGCCACCACCGCGAAGCCCCGTCCCGCCTCTCCGGCTCGGGCTGCCTCGATGGCCGCATTCAGCGCAAGAAGGTTCGTCTGGTCGGCTATCTGGGTGATGGTGTTCACGAATCCCGTGATGCCCGACACCGACTTCGCAAGCTCCGTCACCGCCGCGCTGACCTGGCTGCCCGCACCGGAGACGTCCTCTATCAGGGAGGCCATTTCGTCCAGGGCCTTGCCCCCCTTCTCCGCCGCCATGGAGATTTCCTGGGCCTGTTCCCCCGATTCGGCGGCGGCCTTCGCCCCAGCCTGAGACGCGCTCGCCACTTCCTCCACTCCGGCGTTGGCCTCCTCGATGGCGCTCGCAGTGTCGTGGGTGTTCTTCGCCACCTTGCCCACAAGGCCGATCACTTCCTGCACCGAGGCGCTGCTCTGCTCTGACGCTGCGCTCATGTCCTCAGCCCGGGAGAGCACCCTGGAGGCGCTTTCGAGGATTTTCCTGACCGTCTCGGCGGTCCCGGAGATCATCCGGTTCACCGCGTCGGCTACGTTCCGGATCTCTTCGATTGACGTGTCCGCCTCTATGGAGGCGGTGAGGTCGCCGGTCTCGGCCACGTACCGGGCCCGCTCGGCCACCGCCTGGAGGGGCCGGGCGAGGCTCCGGGAGAAAAGAATGACCACGATGGAGGCCACCACGAGGACACCCACTATGCCGATGTAGACCGCCCGGCGCATGGCTCTTTCGGCGGAGAGGGATTCCGCCGTGGTCGCTGTGGCGGCGGCGATGTACCCGTTGTTGAGGCGCTGGAAGGCCATGCTCTTCTCCTCGCCCTCGTAGACATAGGAGAAACGGCCGTTCTCCTGCGTCAGGAACTGGTCGGCGAAGGGGGCAATGGATCCCCCCGACACCTCCCGGATGGTGGGACCGTCAAATTTCTGGGTGGGGTGGTAGAGGAACCGGAGCTCCCGGTTCATGAGGATGGGATACCCCGTATTGTAGATCCTGACGTCTTTCAGCGTTTCCCTGACAAAGCTGAAATCGAAGGAAATTCCCACCACGGCTGCCGTCTGGTCTCCCATCTTCACCGGCATGGTGTAGAACACCTCGTCGAAGCCTTCTTCCGACTTCCTGATGTCTCCCCAATATTCCTGCCCCGTGTCGAGAGGGCTCCAGAACCAGGCAGCGGCCGGGTTTTTCCTGTCGATGAGGTCCGCAGCCCCCAACCCCACGGAGTCCATGTAAACAAAGAGGGATTTTTCGTCGGCTCTCCGGAACCCCACCACGAATACGTTCTTTGTGCCGAAATGTTCCGGGTTGAAGACGATAAACAGGCTTCTGGCGTGGGGAGACTGCACGCCCAGGTCGTTGATGAACTTCCCGTTCTGGGCGCCGAACTGGCGGACCACCACCTCGCCTACGTCAGGGTTGAGCATTTGGGGGGTGAAGCGGGTAGTGACGAGGGCCGACAGCGCCTGGAGCATGCCCTGGAAGCGGTTGAATGTGGCGTCCAGTTCGTGGGCGAGCCCGTGGGCCATGGACTTCTCGTAATCATCCACCACGGCGTTTAAGCCGCCGCTCCCGGCGTTTATAGCGTAAAACCCGATGCCTCCCACCGAAAGAACCAGAAGGGAGAGCACAACGAGAAGAATGCGGGCGCCAAGTCGGTTCAGTTTCACAGCTCCATCCCCTTTACTAGGATTATTGTAAAAAAACGTTTCTCCGAGAATTGTACCCTTTCTTCTACCGGGGAACAAGGCCCTAAATCCGCACCTCAGCCGGGAACGTCACCGCTGGGGTGCGGATTTAGGGCCTCAATTTGTAGTGGCGCTATTTCTTTCTTTACGATACCATTGAAGCAGTTTTTCCGCTATAGGGAACGGAAAGACTCATTCCTGCCCTTTATGAAGGGAAGTTGACAATTTATGAAACAACTTTTCGAAAAAATGAATTTTATCCTGGACGGCGGAGTTCTGGTGCTTCTTTCGGAATATCTTGCCGGACACACCTCCCGGGGATTGATAACCCGTCCGGAAGGGAATGACCTGGAGGTGCTCGACGCTTTCGGCGCGCCCATGAACAGCCTGTTCCTCCAGGGAGCGGCGGACTCCCTCGGCTCAGCCTTCCCGTCCTCTCCCCTCCGGACATCCTTCGAGGTTCTCTCCGCGCCCCTTTCGGGGGAATGGCCCTGGGCCCTCCGGCTCAGGGGAATGGGGTGGTGCTTTTACATCCTCCTGGGGGAGGAGCCGGCACCGCACATTATGGAGGAGATGCCCTCCTTCGCCGGCCTCATCAACCTGTGGCAGCTCCACCAGAAGACCGCCGGCGTGGAGGAGCGGCTCTCCCGGCTGGCCTACATGGTCCTGGCCACAAAGAACACCCTCGCCTCCATATTCGAACCCATGGGTGTCAACTACTTCGGCGCCTTCCTCCACGACGTGGTACAGGAAAGCCTCTTCCCTTCCCGGTTTTCCCTGCTGCTCGACGACGGAGAAACCCTGTCGCTCCTCGAAGGGGATGAGATGCCCCTGCCTCCGAGGAAGGGAATTTTCTCCAGGAACATTCTCTCTCCCGTCCCGGTGAGGGTGGAGCCCCAGCAGCGGGAATTCCTGGGAGACAGCGTTTTCGACTCCCTGGCCGGCGACTGGTCCGCCGTTCTCCCCATCCCCGGAGGGGCTTTCCGTCTCTTCTGCTTCCTCAAATGGGAGAAGATCCCCGGCGAAGAAGCCTTCAACTTCATGGAACTTCTCGGGAACGTGGCCTCCAAGGCCCTCTCCCTCGGAAGCCTCAGGGAAGAACGGGAACGGAACATCTCGGAGCTTACCCGCCGGGCCTTCCTTCTCAACGCCCTCCACGAGGCAGCGCTGAATTTTATGGAACAGACCTCCAAGGAGGACCTCCTGCTCCAGATACTGGACATCTTCACCGAGATGGCCCAGGCTCCCCGGTCCCTTCTCGTAGCATGGCAGCCCGCCGCCGGGGGATATGTCCACTTCGCCTCAATGAAGGAGGGCCTCCTGGAGAAAAAAGGCACCTTCGCCGGTTTTCCCGTGGGGCTTCTCGAAGGAGAACGGCAGGGATCCTTCTCCCTGGAAGAGTCGAAACGGCTCTTCACCTTCATGAAGGTGCCTGCCCTCTCGTCGGTGGAAGGCCTTGACGGCATGGACCGGATCTTCCCCCTCCTGGACGGGGACAGGATGATCGCCTTCGTGGCGGTGTCCGCCCCCCTCGCCGGAACGGCCATCATGGACCTGCCGACCCTGGAGAACCTCGCCCGCACGGCGTCGGTGGCCCTGCGGAAGAGCGAATGGGACTCCGCCCACCTGGCCGCGGGAAAATACCTGAACATTGCCGCCCTCGCCGACTGGGAGACCGCCAGGGCCCGGGACGAGATCAGGGCAGAAGGAGGGATTCCCGTGGTCCTGAACGGCCCTGCGGGAATTGACGTTTCTTCCGGGCAGGAGCGGCTGTGCCGCCTGGTGATCCGTTCGGAATGCTTCACCCGCTGCATATCGGAATCCGGAGCCGCGGACCTTGAAATCCTGTTCTCCCCGTCGGAAGGGTGGACCATGGAGAAGGAGGAAATATCATGAAGAACACGTTTGCAGTCCTGATCGTACTGGCTGTCCTGCTCTGCATCGTCCCGGCAGGGGCGGATGCCGGCCTCCCTGGGGGTCCCGTCCCCGATATGGAAAGGGAGGAGACCCCTGAAGGAATTACCTTCATCACCGCATACAGCGCCAGGGGATCCCGGTCCGAGGCCCGGCATCATTACATCGAGATCGAGGGATTCCTCGTGCCTGACGTGTTTTCCCGTCTGAAATACAAGGACTTCCCTTTCGAGTTTATCTCGAGACAGAATCACTGGGGAGACGACGGATACGTCCTTGCCGGGGAGCTGGTCGTGCCCGAATCGCCCTCAGCGGTGGCGGAAGAGCAGCTTGAAAAGGGGTGGTACGAAGGTCCGGAGCGCCTCTCAGGAACCCCGGGGAACTGGGTCTGGGGCACCTGGGAAGGGGGCTCCCTCTTCGCGGCCCCGGAAAAGCTCGCCGAGGCGGCGAAGGAACTGAAACTCCCCCTGCTTCCCAGGGATGGATCTCCCTTCCAGGAGCTCATCCTGCCCCGGCCTGTGGAAAAAGAGCGCTGACAGAACGGGGAGCGTCCCGGGAAGAAGCCCTGAAGGCTTTGGAGGAGACGCTCAAGGAGAAAAAATAGGTGCTCCTACCGGGTGATGTCCTCCACGGTGACGAAGGAAAAGCCCTTTTTCCTGTAGCCGTCGATGATCCCGGGAAGGGCTTCTATGGTGGGGCGCACTCCCACATGAAGCAGCAGGATGTCGCCGGGAGCGGCCTTCGCCAGCACTTTCCGGGTAAGCTCCTGGGCGGTGAGGCTGCCTGTGTAGTCCCCGGGATTGTTGGTCCACAGCACGATCCGCAGCCCCTCTCCGGCGGCCTGTTCCACGACGAAGGAGTTGAGCTGCCCTCCGGGAGGTCGGGCCGACCGTGGTTTTTTCCCGAGGATCGATTCGATTGCCTCGCTGCAGAGCCGCCATTCCCGGTACACATTCTCCGGGGGAAGGGTGGTGAGGTTGTTGTGGTAGTAGGTGTGGTCCCCCACCACGTGGCCGCCGCCCGCCATGGCCCGGACCAGGTGGGGGTATTCCGTCGCGTATCGGCCCACCACGAAGAAGGTGGCCCTCACGCCCTTTTCCCTCAGTATGTCCAGCAGGGGTTCCACGTACCCCGGCCGGGGCCCGTCGTCGAAAGTAATGGCTACAGTCCGGCCCTTCCCTTTTTCAAGAGGCGGCAGGGCTGAAGCTGCGGCCGCCCCGGAGGCCAGGCAGGCCAGCAACGCCCAGAGGACAATGTTTCTCTTCATTTTTCTTTTCCCAGCTCCCGATTCCGTCTGTGCAACGGCGCGGATCATAGCAAATTTTCCCTGCTTCCGCCACGGCAAAAGAGCGGACTTATCTTGACAAAAGAACGGGACACTTCTAAGATACTAACATATCAGTCTTTACGCGCTTGCGTCAGTCGCGCGCATTTTCCGCCGGATAACCTCCGGGAAAGGGACGTTGCCAATGCTCTCCTATTGCGATATGAGCGAGATCAAGGACGGAGTGACGCGGCAGGTGTACCTGACCCTGCGGAGGGACATACTGAACTGGCGCCTCCTCCCCGGGAAGCGGCTCAGCGAGAAGGATATCGCCGGCCGGATGAACATAAGCAAGACCCCCGTCCGCGAAGCATTCATCAAACTTCAGGAAGAGGGGCTCCTCGAAATCCGCCCCCAGAGGGGTACCTTCGTCTCCCTCATGGACATGGAGCAAATCGAGGAAGTCCGGTTCACCCGGTTCTGCGTCGAAAGCACCGTCCTTTCCCTTTTCATCGCCTCCCCCCCGGACGAAAAAATACTTTCCGCCATGGACGCGATCCTCGACGCCCAGGAGCAGACCATCGCCGAACGGGACGTGGACGGTTTCGTGGACTCCGACGACGCCTTCCACAGGGAGCTGTTCCTCGCCTGCGGCAAGGCCCGGGCCTGGAGCTTCATCGACCACTTCAGCGCCCAGTACAAGCGCCTGCGGTATCTCAGCCTCCAGAACTACCTCGATTTCGGCAACGTGCTCGCGGAACACAGGGGCATCCTCTCGGCGTGCAGGCGCCGGGACAGCGACGACGCCCTCCGGCGGCTCTCCGGGCACCTGAACAAAATCCTGAGCGAGTCGGAGCACCTCCGGGAAAAATTCCCGGCCTACTTTCTGAAAAACGGAGTCTCCCAGGACTCCACGGCAGTCGGCACCACCATACCGGCTCCTGAAGAAGCGTGACGGGATCAACAGACGGCAATCCCGTACGGGGGATGAATCTGGTATGATTGCTCTCATCTGACATGGAGACAAGGAGATCGGACCTATGAAACCGGCAATGGTGTTCTACAGGCATCATCTCACCAGGGAGAATTTCCTTTACGCAAAGCAGCTCGGCTGCACTCACCTGGTGATTCACCTGGTGGACTATTTCAACCGTGAAAAGGACCCCGTGACGGGAAACAACCAGCCCGTGGGCGATGCCGACGGCTGGGGAGTGACCCGCAACAGGGACGTGTGGAGCTACGAGGAGCTTCGTAACATCAGGAAGTCCATCGAGGACGAGGGGCTGGTCCTCGAGGCCATAGAGAACTTCGACCCCGGATTCTGGTACGACGTCCTCCTCGACGGGCCGAAAAAGGTAGAACAGATGGAGGGACTCAAGCAGCTCATCCGGAACATCGGCAGGGCGGGCATCCCCATCATGGGCTACAATTTCAGCCTGGCCGGGGTGGCCTCCAGGATCAGCGGCCCCTTCGCGAGGGGCGGCGCCGAATCGGTGGGCGTCGACGGCTGCGACAGTCTTCCCCTTCCTCGCGGGATGGTCTGGAACATGTTTTATGACCCCGAAGCGCCGAAGGAAGTGAACACTGACACGCAGATCACGTCCGAGGAGCTCTGGAAGCGGTTCGCCTGGTTCCTCGAGGAGCTGCTGCCCGTGGCGGAGGAGTCCGGCGTGAAATTGGCGGCCCACCCCGACGATCCCCCCTTTGCCTCCCTCCGGGGAACGCCCCGGCTCGTCTGGCGGCCTGAGCTCTACCAGCGTCTCCTGGACCTGAAGAAGAGCCACAGCAACACCCTGGAGCTCTGCGTCGGCACCCTTGCGGAAATGAACGGCTGCAATTTCTACGATGCCATCGAAACCTACGCGAAACAGAACGCCATCGCCTATATCCACCTGAGGAACGTGGAGGGGCAGGTGCCCCGGTACCGGGAGACCTTCATCGACGATGGGGACATCGACATCTACAGGGTGCTGAAGATCCTCCGGCGGAACGATTTCCGGGGCGCGGTCATCCCCGACCACTCACCCCTGGTATCGAGCCCGGCCCCGTGGCACGTGGGCATGGCCTACGCCCTGGGGTACATAAAGGCAATGATGCAGAGGGTGGAAAAGGACTACAGGGATTAAAGCAACCGAAGAGAATATGAAGAGCCGGATCTATCAAATCCGCAGGTATCCAAGACAGAAGGAATGTCGCCGGGCATAAGGTGAATTTGCTCCGCCGGGGGCGCGAAAAGGACAGGGATGTCGGTTTCACAGGCAGGCAACCGGCGAACGCAGGAAGCCCGCGGGACACGCCTGGGCGGTTGTCGGGGATGGCAATGTGCGCCGGCAACCGATGGGAGCACCGGTGACGCTCCCGATGCCTGCGGATTGAGGGAGAGAAATCCGGCTCTTTTTTTTCCCCGGAAGATGTTATACTACTGGGAAAATTTATTTTGGGGGGAGTATCAATGCATCTGTTCATTCTGGTGACGTACATCCTTGTCCTCTACGGAATCTCCTGGTATGCTTCGAAGCTTATCCAACAGGGCAAGGGAGGCGCCGTTCAGTACCTCCTCGCGGGGCGGAATCTCCCCACAGTGGTGGTGGCCGCCATGCTCGCCGGACTTGCCATCGGGGGAGCTTCCACGGTAGGCGTGGCCGAACACGCCTACAAGGTGGGGCTCTCCGCCGGGTGGTACAACGCCGCGTGGGGGGCGGCGGGCATCATCGTCGGCATCTTCGTGGCGGACTACTTCCGCCGCATGGAAGTGAACACCATCCCCGAGATGATGGAGCGGATGTACGGAAAACAGGCCCGGATGGTCAGCGTCCTCGCCCAGCTCCTCATCATGATGGTCATCACCTCGCTCCAGTACGTGGCGGGCGGTGCGGTGCTCACGGCTCTCATGCCCTCGGTATTCACCTTCCAGATGGGAATGCTGGTGACCGCCGTTCTCTTCGTGGGAATCACCTACATCGGCGGCTACTGGGGCGCCGGTCTCACCAACGTGGTGAACGTCGTGGTGATCTACGGCGGCATCCTGGCGGCCCTCCGGAGCTCCTCCGAGGTCTTCGGCGGCATGGAGTCCATCGCGGCGAGCCTTCCCGCGGGGGGCCCCTGGTTCGATTTCTTCTCCGGAACGGGCATCGCCATGATCACCTCATGGATGGTAGTCATGATCACCCAGGGCTTCTCGGTCCAGGCCATCTCCCAGATCGCCTTCGCCGCGAAGGACGGCCGGGCAGCCCGTCACGGCTACATTCTCGGGGGACTGGTGATTCTTCCCGCAGGCTTCCTCTGCGCCCTTTTCGGCATCATCGCGGCGGCGAAGTTCCCCAACCTCGAGAATGCCGCCCTCGCCCTGCCCACCATCATGACCAACATCTCGCCGGTGGTGGGGGGCATCTTCCTCGCGGCCCTGTGGGCGGCGGGCATCTCCACGGCTGTGGGCCTGCTCCTGGGAAGCTCCACCCTGGTGATGCAGGACGTGTGGAAGCGATTCTTCCCGAACACTGTCACGGACAAAAACGAGGTGTTCCTCTCCAGGCTCACGGTGCTGGGCTTCAGTGCGGTCACCTACTTCCTGGCCCTCACGTCGGTGGGGATCCTCAAGACCATCACCACGGCCCTGGCCATCACGGCGTCCTTCACCCTGCTCATCGTGGCCAACATCTTCTGGCCGAAGTACTGCAAAAAGGAGGCAGGCTTCTGGACGGTCCTCGCGTCGGTGTTGGTCTGGCTCGCCTGGACCCTCTTCCCCCAGATGCGGATCGTTCCCCACGTGGTCTACCTCGAATGGCCCGTCTGCCTGGCGGTCTTCGCCCTGGCGTACCGCTTCGGCACTGAACCGGCGGACAGCATCATCCGGAGATAGCCTCCCCCCCTCTCCCCGGACCGTCCAGAAGGGCGAGCACCTCCACGGCGGCGGTCCGGGGAAAGAAGTCGAAGGGGAGAAGGCGGCGCACCTGATAACCGCCTTCTTCGAGAAACAACAGGTCCCGGGAGAGAGTGCCGGGGCTGCAGGAAAGATAGGCGAGCCTTGCGGGGCGGAGCCGCCCCGTGAGGGCTCCCGCCACGGTGGGCTCGAGCCCTGTCCGGGGAGGGTTGGCGTACACGAGCCGCTCTTCCGGCCTGAACCGGCCCAAAAAAAACTCCGCCTGGGGAAGCCGTTCCGCACAGGTCCCCCTCAGGATTTCCGCTCCCGGAACGTTGAGCCGTGCGCACTCCACCGATTCCCCCCCAGCCTCCACTCCGAGAACGGCGGCTCCTGAAGCCTGCCACAGGACCATGCTTGCCCCCGTGCCGCAGTACAGGTCCAGGACGGCTTTGCCGGGGCCGGGGCGGAGAAACTCCCGGGCTTCGGCAAGGGAGCGGTCGTGGAGGCCGTCCAGAAGTTGTGAGAAGGATCCCGGGCCATAGAGCAGCCCCCTTGAGTCCCGCGACCGGGGGACGCCCAGGGAAAGTCTCCATCCTCCTTTGGCGAAGAGCCGCACACCAGCGGACGGGTGCAGGTGGACCCACAAGCCCTCGAGACCGGCCCTTACGAGCAGGGAGGCCGGAGCGTCCCCTCCGGCGGAGGAGAGCCATCCGTCGCCGGGGTCCCGCTTCGACTTGAAGATGAGAGTGCACTGAGCACCGGAAAGGGCTACAAAGGCCAAGGGAAAGCTCCCCTGGGGCTCGTCGGGGGGAAGCCCGGACGCCAGGGCCTTCAAGATACCCCTGACGCGAGGGGTGTGAACGGGGCAGTCCGCCAGAGAGACGAAGGGCCGGGGCCGTTGGAAGCGCAACGGGTAGGGCACTCCCTGCCGTACACCCTCCATGCCGAAGAGCCATCCTTTCCGCCCGTCCCACCGGGCTGCCAGGGCGGTCCTGTCCCGGTAGCCCAGGCGATCTTCCGCAGGAACTGAAAGGACGTCTTCAAGTCGATCCTTCCAGGGCGCCAGGGCCCGCTCGGCCCGGGCCTTCTTCCTCGCCTGCGACTCCCGGAGGGGAAAGGGCCCGTCGGGGCAGGCGCCGCATGCAGGGGCGCATCCCGGAGGCAGGGTATAATGGTCTTCCCGGTTCGTGGAGCATCCTTCCTTTCCTTGGCCGTTCACTGAAAGAATACCCCAGAATCCGGCCTGCCGCAAAGGGGACCCTTGCCCCGGCATTGCAGGATGGCTATAATTTCAGCGGAATATTCGATACCGGCCTCGCGTATCCTGTTCAGCGGGGCAAAGGTGCATATTTTTGAAAGGAGAGATGACACAAATGAAGAAAAGAGCCATGCGCGGCGGCGTCTTCCTCATGGGCGCCGTGGACTGGAACCGCCATCTTTTCGACTCTCTTATCCCCCTGCCGGAGGGTACCAGCTACAACGCCTACCTGGTGGAGGGCTCGGAGAAAACGGCCCTCATCGACACCGCCGACCCGGCACTGGAACACGTTCTGCTGGCCCAGCTGGAGGACGTGAAGAAGATCGACTACATCATTTCGCTCCATACCGAGCAGGATCATTCCGGGGCCATCCCCACGCTGCTCGAGAAATACCCGGAAGCGAGGGTTGTCTGCTCCACGAAGGCCAAGGAAATGCTCCAGGACCACCTCCACATCGACGACAGCGTCATCGACGCCATGGAGGACGGTCAAACCCTCTCCCTGGGGAACCGTACCTTCAAGTTCATCCACACCCCCTGGGTCCACTGGCCGGAGACCATGTGCGCCTACCTCCAGGAGGAGAAGATCCTGTTCTCCTGCGATTTCTTCGGCTCCCACCTGGCCACGTCCGACATGTTCGCCGGCGAGAGCCCGGCCATCTACGAGGGGGCCAAACGGTACTACGCCGAGATCATGATGCCCTTCCGGTCCATTATCCGGAACAACATGAAGAAACTCGAGGACTACGAATTCGACATGATCGCCCCGAGCCACGGCCCCGTCTACGACAAGCCTGAATTCATCCTGGACGCATACCGCGACTGGATCTCCGACAGGGTGTCCAATTTCGTGGCCATCCCCTACATCTCCATGCACGGAAGCACCGAGATCATGGTGAACCACCTGCTCGACGCCCTGGTGGAGCGGGGAGTGAAGGTCAAGAAGTACGAACTCACCGGCACCGACATAGGCAAGCTGGCCATCGACCTGGTGGATGCCGCCACCATAGTCATCGGCACGCCCACCGTACACTTCGGCCCCCACCCGGCGGTCTTCTCCGCAACCCACCTGGCGAACGCCCTCCGGCCGAAGCTGAAGTACGCCGCCATCATCGGCTCCTACGGATGGGGAACCAAGGCGGTGGAGCAGATTTCCGGCCTGATCCCCAACCTGAAGGTTGATGTTCTCGGCACAGTCCTGTGCAAGGGCAAGCCCCGGGCAGAGGACCTCGCCGCCCTGGACGCGCTGGCCGACGCCATAGCGGAGAAGCACAGGGCACTGTAAGATTGTACTGCGGGGGAGAAGTGAATCTTCTCCCCTTTTTTATATTTTCCCCGGGGAGGGAAACAACATGAGTCTGAAGAGTGGGATTGTCCGGGCGGCAGTGGTCCAGGCCGCACCGGTGATCATGGACAGGCGGGGAACCATGGAACGGATCAGGAAGCTCGTGGAAGGTGCGGCTGAGCAGGGGGCGAGGATCATCCTCTTCCCCGAGGCCTTTATCCCCTGCTACCCGAGGGGTCTCTCCTTCGGCTCGGTGGTGGGAAACCGCTCCATGGGGGGAAGGAAAGACTGGGCCCGGTATTACGAAAACTCCATCGACGTACCCGGCCCGGAGACCGAAGAGCTCGGAAAAATGGCGGCGGAGAGCGGGGCCTATCTTTCCATCGGCGTGATGGAACGGGACGGAGGGACCCTCTTCTGCACCCTGCTGTATTTCGGCCCCGACGGTTCCCTCCTCGCGAAACACAGGAAACTCAAGCCCACGGGAAGTGAACGGCTCATCTGGGGTGAGGGGGACGGCAGCACCCTTGCGGCGGTGAACACGCCCTACGGCGTCATGAGCGGCCTCATATGCTGGGAAAACTACATGCCCCTCGCCCGGGCCGCCATTTACGGCCGGAACCCCTCCATCTACCTGGCCCCGACGGCCGACCAGCGGGAGGGGTGGCAGTGCTCCATGCGCCACATCGCCCTCGAGGGGCGGTGCTTCGTCCTGTCCTGCAACCAGTTCGTCACGAAGGACATGTACCCCAGGGATCTCCAGTGCTACGGGGACCTCGAATCCCAGCCGGACATCATGTGCCGGGGCGGCAGCGCCATCATCGACCCCCTCGGGAACTACCTTGCGGGGCCCTCCTGGGACCGGGAGGAAATCCTCTGCGCCGATCTGGTCCTCTCTGCGGTGGTGGAAGCCCGCTACGACTTCGATGTCACAGGCCACTACGCCCGGCCCGACGTGTTCACCCTCCTGGTGAACGGCGAGCCCCTGCGGGGAATCGACTATTCCGGGGACCCCTTCCCGCCGGGGTGCGGATTTAGGTCAATTTGATTGCTTCGTATCAACAGGCTTTGCGAGTTTGATTTACGCGGCAGTTATAAACGAGGCGGGAATTACGGTTATACGGATGCGCCGATCTCGGGGTAAAAAAGGAGGCGGGGCCGGCTGAGGAAACCGGCCCCGATGTTCAGGGAATGAATGCTTCTGCCCGAAAGCCGGGCTGAAACTCTCTTTCTTCAGGGAAAAAAGAGAGAAAACGCGCAATATCGATATCCAATATACTGTATTCATTATGCTATCACCGAAAGAGCCCTTTGTAAAGTAGGTAAAATTACCCTAAATCCGCAGGCTTTTGAGGCAGAGGGAGTATCCGCCGGGCATACGGTAAATTCGCCCTCTCCGGGGACGAAGAGATCCCGCTCCGCGCTCTTTGCGGGGGGCGCGGATTTAGGCCTGGTTATCGTGGACACAATATCACACAGGCGGTTTTTCGCCGGGGAACTCAGATAAAATCGAGGGAGACGGAACCGTTTTCCCTGATCATCTCCGTCAGTACCAGGACGGCACTGACGGCGTCGTTGACGTTCACCAGCTCCACGGGGGAGTGAGAATACCTCCGGGGCGTCAGAAGAAGGCCTACCGGAATGCCGTTGGCTTCAAGGGAGATGTTCGCGGCATCGGTGGTATAAACCTCCCCTCCGAGGGTGACCATCTGGAGGGGAATGCCGGCCCGTTCCGCCGCTTCCTCGAGCATTTTCCGCACTTTCGGATGGACCACGTCGGCGATGAAGGCGGAGTCGTAGCCGTCCAGAAGGGCGACGGCAGGCCCGCCGCCGAGTCTCACAGGAAGCCGGCGGTCAAAGCTCACGTCCGGGGTGTCCCCGCTTGGAATGGTGTCGAGAGCTACGGCGTAATCGGGAGCCACCCTGCCGCTGACCATGGCTGCTCCCCGGAGCCCTATCTCTTCCTGGACGGTGACGACGCCGCACAGGGTGCCGGGGAAGGATATTCCCCGCAGCTCCTCGAAAAGAGCGGTGAGGATGGAGCATCCTACCCGGTCATCGACGGCTTTGGAGCAGATGAGGTCAGGGTTTGCCATCTCCATGAAGTCTCCTTCGAAGGCGATGCGGTCTCCTACCCGGATGCCCATGGTCAGGACTTCGTCCCGGGAGAAGGCTCCGACGTCGATGTAGCATTCGTTCATGGGTTTGACCTTAGTACGTTCCTCGGCGCTCATGAGGTGACCGGCCTTGATCCCCAGGATGCCGGGGATTGTGCCGTTGATCCTCACTCTCCGTCCCTGGAGAAGGAGGTCGCTCACCACGCCGATGCGGCTTATGAGGAGGAAACCGTTCGGAAGGATGTTCTTTACGCACAGGCCGATTTCATCTGCATGGGCCGCCACCATCACCTTCGGCCCAGGAAGGCCTCCTTTTCTCACGGCCACGATGTTTCCCCACCTGTCCACCGAAAGCTCATCCGCCAGAGGGCGGAGTTTGTCCGCCATCGCGGCGATGACTTTCTGCTCTTCGCCGGACACGCCGGGAATGGCCGTGAGTTCCCTGAGCAAACCCCTGAGTCTCTCCTTCAGCATGGAATTTTCTCCTTTCAGAGAAAGACAGCGGGGACCCCCGAGGGGCTCCCCGCAGCGATCATGCCTGTTTTTTCAGCCAGTCGAAGGCCATGGTGGCCAGTACGGCCGGTCCGATCCAGAGGATGTCCTCGTCTATGTCGAACCTGCTGTTATGGTGGGGCCAGGTCTGCCCTTTTGCCTCGTTGCACCCGGGCAGAAAGAAGAAAGTCCCCGGGGCTTTCTCCAGGAAGAAGGCGATGTCCTCTCCTCCCATGGATGGGCGGGAGATTTCCCTGACCTTTTCGGCCCCCACGATCTTCTCTGCGGCAAGCCTGAGTTCTTCTGTCATGACGGGGTCGTTCACCACGGGGGCTGGGCCTTCCCATCCGTATTTGAATTCGATGCTTCCCCGCATGCTCGAGGCGACACCCGAGGCGACCTCCTCGATGCGGCGGGCCAGGAATTCCCGGGTCGCCTGATTAAGGGCTCTCACTGTGCCTGAGATGCGGCATTCTCCCGGGATGATGTTGAAGGCCGTTCCGGCGTGAATTTCGCCGAGGCTGACTACCGTCGGCTCGAGGGGGTCCACTTCCCTGCTCACGATGGTCTGGAGCTCCGTGATGATCTGTCCGGCGATGGAGATAGTGTCCACCGAGCCGTGAGGGTAGGCTCCGTGGGAGCCTACTCCCTTGACGAGGATCTCGAAACGGTCCATGCAGGCCATGATGCCGCCCGGCCGGTAGCCGATCTCTCCCGGGACGAAGTCCTTCCAGATGGAGCCTGTATGAAATCCCGCCATGGCGTCCGGGGCGGGATTGTCGAAGGCGCCGTCGTCGAGCATTCTTTTCGCTCCTCCGGGGCCGTCGGGGCAGCCTTCCTCGCCCGGCTGGAAGATGAAGAGAACGGAGCCCTCGAGTTCGTTTTTCGCCTCGAGAAGGATCTTCGCCGTAGCAAGCCCCATGGCGGCATGGGCGTCGTGGCCGCAGGCGTGCATGCAGCCGTTGGTCGAGGCGAAGGGAAGACCGGTCTCCTCCTTTATGGGCAGGCCGTCCATGTCGGCCCGGATGGCGAAAACGGGCTTTTTGCGTTTGCCTTCGAGGAGGGCAGCCACGCCGTGTCCCCCGAGCCCCTTCCGGTAGGGGATCCCCATTTTGTCCAGCTCGGCGCAGACGTAGGCCTCCGTCTGGGGGGTGTTCACGCCTGTCTCGGGTATCCTGTGCAGATCTCTTCTCCACTTTACGATGGTCTGGTGCATTTTCTTCGCTTCAGCCCGAAAATCCATTATCCGATCTCCTCCTTTTGCAATCTTCCGATAATACACGCTGCACAGTGCAATAGTAGTTCACAGGGCAGATTTTGTACAGACGGTTTACTGTCCTAAATCCGCAGGCAGCGGGGAGTGTCACCAGTGCTCGCTTGGGCGGGGGGTGCAGATTGTCGTCCTTGACAACTGCACCTGAAACCGACATCCGTGTCGGTTTCTCGGCCCGGGCGCTGTGCCCGGCGACACTCCCTCTGCCTGAAAAACCTGCGGATTTAGGCTGTGCCTCCGGTCCTGAAAAAACGGGATCCTCTTCCGGGGACCTCCCAGACGCTCTTCTAGGAGACCGCGTCCCTTTCGGGAGAGAAGTTCTCGTACTCCCGGCTGTCCACGATCTCTTTCAGGGCTTCCGCAACGGCGAGGACGTCCGCGAAGGAACTGTAGAGAGGGGCGGGGGCAAGTCGGATGATCCTGGGGGGGCGAAAATCCGGGATGATCTTTCTTTTTTTCAGGGCCTGGCAGATCCTCCATGCTTCCGGGTGCTCCACGGCCAGATGACCGCCCCGGCGGTGCTCCTCTCTCGGGGTGCCCACGGAATAGCCGCAAGAGGCGGAAGAGAAAGCCGTGTCGAGAATTTCAACGAGAAAGCCGGTGAGGGCCAGGGACTTATGCCGAAGGCGTTCCATTCCCGCCCTGGAGAATATGTCCAGGGACGGCAGCAAAGTGGAGGCGGAAAGCACGGGGGGCGTGCCGATCTGCCATCCTCCGGCGGAGCGGGAATGGCTGAACTCCAGGTCCATGTCGAACTGGCGGCTCTTGTCGAAGCCGAACCAGCCGGCGAGGCCCGGCTCGCGGTCGAAATGCTTCCTGTTGATGTACAGGAACGCAGGGCTTCCTGGACCTCCGTTCAGGTATTTGTAGCTGCACCAGAAGGCGAAATCGGCATCCCAGTCGGAAAGCCGGTGGGGGACCGCTCCGGCGGAATGGGCACAGTCGAAGCCGATGAGAATGCCCCGATTGTGGGCTTCCTTCACGAGCCGCTCCATGTCCAGGAGCTGGCCGCTTCTGTAGAGCACCCCGGGCAGGAGGGCCAGGGCCGTCCGGTCGTCGAAGGCGGCGATGATGTCGTCCTCGTCGAGGGTGCGTCCGTCCCTGGAGCGCACCAAGACGAGATGTTCCTTCGGGTCGAGGCCCTTCAGCCTCACCTGGCTTGCCAGGGCGTAAATATCCGAAGGGAAGTTCAGCTCGTCAGCCACGATCTTTGTCCGTGTTCCCGAGGGCTGGTAGAAGGTGCTCACCAAGGCGTGGAGGTTCACGGTGGTGGAGCCGGACATGACCACTTCGTCGGGGGAGGCGCCCATGAGGGGAGCCATCTTCCGCCCTGCTTCCTCCGCCAGATAGAACCAGGGAGGGGTTGCCTCGAGCCAGCCGCCTACGGCAAGGTCCCGCCATTCGCCGAAGGTTTTCGCTAGGGCGTCCCCGGCGGCCTTTGGGGGCAGGCCCAGGGAGTTACCGTCCATGAAGACCGTTCCCGGAGGAATGTGGAAAAGCTCCCGGAAGGATTTCAGGGAATCCCACCTGTCCATCTCACCGGCCTTTGACCGGTATGCCGCGAATAATTCGTCCATAAGTCCGCCATCCTTTCTTTCAAATCGTATTTTCCAGAATAGCACATTGCCCCGGAAACAGGAGCAGTTCTCCCGGGAGTGTGCCGCAGAGAAATCCCGGCTTTCCGCTACCTGGACGAAATGAGGTCCATGAGATTCCGGGCGATATCCGTGTTGTCGTACTCTCCGGCGAAGTAGGCCGAGCCCGCTCCCTGGGCGAAGACGGGGACACCGGCTCCCGAATGGCCGAAGGACGACCAGGCGATGCCCGCCCTCCTCCCGAGAATGCGGGTGGCCGTCACTGAGAGGGGTTCGTAGGGACCGTAGCGGCGCAGGGACTCCCTGTCCCTTTTTCGCCGGCCTTTCGGCTTCATGCTTCGGGCAAAGGCTGCCCGAAGCTCCTCACGCTCGACATCGGAAAGGGTATGGAGGCCGAAGGTTTCTGTGATCTGCGGCAGAAGGTTTTCAAAGGTCCGGCGGCTGCCTTTTCGGAACGCGGCAATCTTCCCGTCGAAGGACTCGGAGGATTCTTTCTGGGCCGAGAGCACGGCGAATATGTTTTCAGCGGCCTTCCGGCCGTCTATTACCATGCCGCCGGTCTCGTGGTCGGCAAGGACGACGATAAGAGTCTCCTCCGGGCGTTTCCCGGCGAAGGCGAGGGCCTCCCTGACGGCGGCGTCGAAGGCGTACATGTCGTGAACCAGGGCGGCGGCGTCGTTCCGGTGGCAGGCCCAGTCGATGGTTCCCCCCTCGACAAGAAGAAAAAAGCCCTTCTGGTTGTCGAGCAGCTCGATACCTTTCCTGGTGAAGTCCGCCAGGGAAAGATCCTCCTTCGGGCGGTCCATCTCGTAGGGCAGGGCTCCCGCCGCGCCGGGCGCAATGATCCCGGCGCCTGGCTTCGCTGCCTCCAGTTCCTCCCGTGTCCGGAGCACCCGGTATCCTTTCTCCCGGGCGAGCTCGTAAATATCCCTGAGATCTCCGCTGCGCCCCCTGCGCCGGGTGACCCCTCCGCCGGCAAAGTAGTCAAAGCCGCTGGTGATGAGTTGTTTGCCGATTTCGTAATAGTCTGTTCTGGAGGGGCTGGAGGCATAGAAGGCCGCCGGCGTGGCGTCGTTCAGGAAGGATGAGGTCACGATACCGACCTTCATACCCTTGTTTTGGGCAAGCATGGCCACGGTTATAAACCGTTTCGTCCGGGACGGGTCCATGTTGAGGATGCCGTTGTTCGTCCTGTAGCCGGAGGCGAGGGCCGTGCCCGCCGCCGCCGAATCCGTCACGGCACCGTTTGCCGCAGCCGTGGACAGTTTTCCCCGGACGGGCAGGGAGCTGAAGGATATTTTTCCGGCGCCGGAGCCGAGACCGAACAGTTCCGCAGCCTGAACCTGGGCCTCTCCCATGCCGTCGCCGATGAAAAGAAAAATGTACTTTGCGCTCTCCGTGCCGTCGGCACCAGAGGCCCCGACGGCGAAGAAAAACGCGATCATGGACGGAAAAACGGTGTTTGCGAGGAAACGCCGGAACAGGCGTGCGATATTCAGGACGGTCATCCCCTCTCAGGAAGGCCATGGAGGCGTAGCGTGACTATTATACCCGACTCCGCATTCTTTTTCTCCTTCCCGGCCGGTGCCTCGAACCGTTGTCCCGTGAGCGGATCCGCCGGTATAATGTCTTCGGAGGTGCCGGTATGAACAAAAAAATTATCGTCAACCTGATTCTGTCCATTCTCCTGTACTGGTCCGCCGGGGCCCTGCTCTACAGGGATTCCCTTTTTCTCTCCTCCCTGAAGGTACCCGGCGAGGGGCTGCTGTTCTCCGGATGGTCCTTGTACCTGCTCGCTTTCTCCGTTATCGTCCTGGGAACTCTTTCGCTGCTTGCCGCGAGGGCATGGTCAAGGGGCGATGCGGTCGGGTCAGGATGGAAAGAGACTTTTGTCGGGAACGGTATTCCCTCCCGGTACTGGCCTTTCCTTCTTCTTTTCATCCTGGCCGCCGGCGCTGCGTTCCGGCTGGCCGGGAGGGTCCCTGCCCCATGACGGGGGGGTAAATCGGCGGCTTATGTCAGGACGAGAGGAATGAACTGCCGGACCGGGAAAGAAAAAAGCGACGCCTTGGGGAAAGAACGTCCAGAAGTCGGGAGGAGGGGAGGTATCAGGGCTTCTCAGCCGGCCGATTCTTCCTGCTTTCCCCGGGCTGTTGCGTTTTCAAGTCTGTCGAGGGCTCTGAGTGTCCGTTCCTCGGCGTTCAGCAGGTGGGTCATGACCGCCTGTTCCGCCCTGTCGGGGTCATGGCTTTTCAGGGCAGCCAGGATGACGCGATGCTCCGCCGTGATCTTCACTACGGAGTCCTCCAGGTTGGGATTTTCCTCGCCGTAGTACCTGGCATAGTAGCGAATCCTCAGGGAGGAGACGCTGAGGTTTTTGAGCGAGGCCTGTATTTCCCGGTTTTGTATGTGCCTGGTGATGGCGTCGTGAAGCTCCAGGTCCGAACGCTTATACCGCTCGAAATCGGCGGGATTTGCCAGGACGCCGTCCAGCACTTTTTCAAGAGATTCGATCTCGCCGTCGGTGATGTTCAGTGCGGCCGTCCTGGATCCGTAGGTTTCGAGAAGGCGCCTCATTTCCAGTATGTCGAGTATTTTATCCCTGCTCATGGCGCTTACGGTGATGTTCCTGTTCCTGTTCACCGTAACAAGGTCGAGGCTCTCCAGCCTGACGACGGCTTCCCGCACCGGGGTGTTGCTTATGCCGAACTCGGAGGAGAGCCTATCGATGGAGAGGACGCTGCCCGGAACAAGTTCGTTGTTGATTATCTTCTCCTTGAGGTAAAAGAAGACCTGGTCCGACACGGACTGAAACATTGGTTTCGCGTTCTTGGCCACGGAAGTGATACCATCCTTTGTCGATTAGGCTGTGCCGAAGTCATCCCGTTTTGATGGAATACCCGCGGACAATGTAATGATAGCTGAATTTCACCCGGTGCGCACGTTTTTCCGGGATTCCGGGGGCGGGAGAATTTTACCTGCCGCCCTATTCCGTTTTCTGTTATGCCCTCTCGATCCTGAGTTTTTTCCTTCCCTCGCCCTGGCATCGGGCGCAGACTGTGGCGAAGGGTTCAAGGGTCTCCTCGATCCGGGCAAAGAGTGTGCTGGGCTTCCACCCCATGGGAAGGAGGAGCCGGCTGTCCCGGCCGTAGAAGACGCCGAAATCGTAGACGGTGTTCGGGTTTCCCTGCCACTGGTAGGGGGCGTAGGCATTCCAGACGATGTCCCCGGGAAGAGGTATAGTGATCTGGTTTTCCGGCGGAAGGTGAAGCCCTTCATCTTCTGGAAAGGCCGTTCCGGGGAAGGGGAAGGATATCTCCCTCCCGGTCCACATGGCGTGGATGCACAGGCCTTCCACCGGTTTTTCCAGGGCGTTCCAGAGGCACCCGCAGGTGGAGGGAGCCTTATTCTCCAGCAGGACGGCCAGGGCCTCAACGTTTTCGTCCGGAAATGTGATCCTGATTTTTTTCATGGTTTTATCCTCCCTGATTTCAAAGTGAATGCTGCCGGCGTCCCTTCCCGTCAGAAAAGAAGGGCAGGAGGCAGTACGATCTGGGCGAAATAGGTGAACAGTGCCCAGATGAACAGCGTGATCCCGGCGGCTGGAAGCAGCACGTACCTGATTATGCCCCCGTCTTTCTCGAAGTGGAAGAAGATTGAGATCAGGTAGAGGAACGTACTCACGGCAAGGCCGATTTTGAGCACGCCGAGGACATACAGCACCGCAAGTCCCATAAACGCGGCAATCCGGGCGGGGGTCACTTCTCCGTGCTTGCTTCTCTCCCCCTCTTCGCCCCGGCAAAAAATGGCCGCTCCCGAGAGGAGCATGGCGGCCAGGGAGAGCTGGGGAAAAAGCCGGGCGCCGATGCCTGCCCCGGAACTCCATTTTCCGGTCACGGTGAAGGAGAAAAAGAAGGCGGCGGCGGCCATGAGCAGCAGGCCGGAGACCTTGGATGGATTTCGGAGCAGCGGCCCCGTCTTCCGTTCGGTGGTTTTTGCCGTGTCCATGAGCCTCAGTCCTCCTCCACGAGTTTTTTCTTCACGGAAAAATGAATGAGCAGCAGGGAAATGATGCACAGGGCATAGAATCCGAGAGCTATGGGGCTTTTCAACAGGAACATCCATTCTCCCCGGCCCATGAGAAGAGCCTGGCGCAGCGCTTTTTCCGCTCCCGGGCCGACGATGAAGCCCAGGACGAGCGGCCCGAGGGGAAAGGCGTTCTTTCTCAGGTAAATCCCCAGCACTCCTGCGGCCAGCAGGACCCAGACGTCGAAGAGTGAGTTCCTGGAGGCGAAGGTTCCGAGCAGGGCCAGGGCGAAGACTGTGGGGACGAGGTAGCACGCCTTGACCTGGGCCAGTTTGGCGTACATGGGTATGAGACCGTAGGAGAGGACCAGGTTGATGAACGTGGCGTAGATGATGATAACGAACAGGGTGTAGATGATGACCTTGTTTTCCTCGATCATCATGGGGCCGGGGTTGATGCCCTGCATGATGAGCGCCGCTCCGAAGAGGGCCGCCGTGGCGCTGCCGGGAATGCCGAAGGCGAAAAGGGGAATGAGGGATGATCCCGCCGTGGCGCTGTTTCCCGCTTCCGGCGCGGCGACTCCTTCGAGGGTTCCCTTGCCGAACTCATCGGGATTCCGGGACATTTTCCGGGCCAGGCCGTAGCTCATGAAGGCCGCGAGGGATGAACCCGCCCCGGGAAGGGCTCCAATGAAGGTCCCCATTCCCGACCCGATGAGGGTGGCTTTGAAGGTGGACCGGTAGATCTTCAGGCTCATCCTGTCCTTGGCGGGATCGTAGACTCCAAAGGCTTCCGCTTTTTGGGCGTCTTCTGCCATTTTTTTCGCCGAACGGGACGCGCATTCCTTGCCGAACTGGATCATGAGCTCCGAAACAGCAAATACGCCCACCAGAAGGGGGATCAGGGGAATGCCTCCCCGCAGGCTGGAAATGCCGAAGGTAAGCCTGACGGAACCCATCATCGGGTCCATGCCTATGGTTCCGATAAAAAGGCCGATTGCTGCAGCGGCGATGCCTTTCTTCATTTCGCCCACCACGAGGAGAGAGATCATCATAAGAGCGAAAACATACAGCGCGAAAAATTCCACTGGGCCGAAGTGCAGCGCCACTTTCGCCATCGGCACGGCCACGAAGACGAGCAGGAGCGTGCTGATCAGGTCTCCGGTGACCGAGGAATACAGGGCTGTCAGCATGGCCTGCTTGGGGTGTCCCTTCAGCTTCGCGGTATATCCGTCTTCCACGGTGGCGGCCGCGGCGGCTGCAGGGTGCCTGATAACTCTTATCGTGGGGTGGTTCCAGGGAGCCATTAAAAAATTCAGCGATCTTCGTGAACCGCTCCGGGAATCGGCCAATACGACGGCAATGCTCTTCATCATCAATGTGGGGGCTCTTTTCTTTTCCCGGTTTTTCGCGCTGACGGACATCCCGACGGAACTGGCGATGCTTGTCCAGGGATGGGACGTTCCGAGATGGGTCATTCTCTTCGGCATCCTTGTCGTCTATTTCCTCCTCGGCATGATCATGGTGGAGATAGGAATCTATGCCCTTACCCTCCCGATTTTCATGCCCATCATTATCTCCCTGGGGTATGACCCGATCTGGTTCGGTGTCGTCGTCCTGAAATTGAGCGAAATCGCGGCGATAACGCCTCCGGTGGGACTGAACGTGTACATGGCCAAGGCCGTCGCCGGGAAAAATGTTTCCCTCGAGGAGATTTTCAGGGGCATTTGGCCCTTCTGCCTTTGTGACATAATAGTCCTTATTGTGCTTATTCTCTTCCCCCAGCTGTCCCTCTGGCTTCCTGACCTTCTCATGGGAAACTAGCGGTGCTCCGGGACGTGAAGCCGGAAAGATGCAATTGACGAAGAGTATCCGAGGTGATGTCGGTGTTTGACCTGGTGATCGTGAACGGTACCGTAGTGAATTCACAGGGAGCATTTGAGGGAAAAGTTGCTGTAAGCGACGGGAAAATCGTCGCGCTGCTCGCAGGTGATGTCCCCGTTGAAGCGAAGGAAGTCATCGATGCCCGGGGCCTGATGGTCCTGCCCGGGCTCGTGGATGCTCACGTGCACTGCGGCCACGGAACTCCGGAACGGGAGGATTTCGCCTGCGTGAGCAGGGCGGCGGCGGCGGGCGGGACAACGCTCATAGTGGACATGCCCCTTTCTGAGCCCATCACCGTGACGGCGGAGGCCCTGGAGAGCAAGATGGCCTCCGCCGGAAAGCAGTCCGTGGTGGATTACGCTCTCTACAGCGGAATCATCCCCGGTCACCTGGAGGACATCGAGTCCACCTTCTTGGCAGGGGCCCAGGCGTACAAGGTTTTCACCTGCCGGTGCTCGAACTATCCCATGACCTATGATGGCGCCCTGCTCAAGGGGATGAGAACGGTGGGACGGCTCGGAGGAATGGTCTGTGCCCACGCTGAGAACGACACCCTTATCCAGGAGCTGGTAGACGACCTTCAGGCTGCCGGCAGAAACGACGCAAGGGCATTCCTCGACTCCCATCCGGAATATACCGAACTGGAGGCGGTCAACAGGTTCATATTCCTCGCGGGACTCGCTCCCGAATGCAGGGCCCACATCTGCCACCTCAGCATCGCCGACGGGGTAAAGGCTGTCCGTGAGGCCAGAGGCAGGGGGATGAACAATCTCTCCATTGAGACGTGCCCCCAGTACCTCGCGCTCGACGAGGATGACCTGGTCGAAGGGGGGGCCTTCACGAAATGCGACCCTCCCGTTAGAACCAGGGAGACGGTAGAAGAACTCTGGAAATACGTGCTGGACGGCACGGTGGACATGATCGCCTCGGACCATTCTCCTCATTCCTTCGAGAAAAAGACGCCGGCAGGAGGAAATTTCTGGACGGTATCCGAGGGGTGCACGGGAGTCCAGACGCTCCTTCCCGTAGTGCTGACGGAGGGGAGGAAGCGGGGACTCTCGTGGAAGAGGCTCGTGGAGTTGTGCTGCACCCGCCCTGCGGAGCTTTTCGGTCTTTCCGGCCGGAAAGGGAACATCGCGCCGGGCCTGGACGCGGATTTCGCTCTTGTGGATCCCGAGGCCGAATGGGTGCTGAAGGATGAGGATCTTTTCTACCGCAACCGATGGAGTCCCTACACGGGGAAGACCTTCAGAGGAAAAGTGGTGAAGACCGTTGTAAGGGGCGGAACGGTCTTCGAAGGCGGGAAAATCTGCGCTGAAGAGGGATACGGCACCTTCTACCCCATGGACATGAAAGGGAGGAATGGGCAGCCGTGAAACTGCTGATCATAAACCCCAATTCGAACGACGAGTTCACGAGGCTCATCAGGGAATGCGCTGAAGGCGCGGCCTCTCCGGGCACCGAAATCACCTGCGTGAGTACGCCCGGGGCGCCCCCGCTGATCGACAACTACATTGACGAAATAGCCTGCGGCCCCGGCATGGTGAAGATCATGAGGGAGAACGAAGCGTCCTTCGACGCCTTCATAGTGGCCTGCACCTGCGACGTGAACATCGACATCCTCCGGGAGATGACGGAAAAGCCGGTGGCGGGCATCGGGGAATCCTCCATGATGGCGGCCATGATGCTCGGCGGGAAGTTCTCGGTCATCCAGATGGGGCCGAGAGGAATTCCCATGAAGGAGCGGTTTGTCAGGAAGCTCGGCTTCGATTCCCGGTGTGCTTCGGTCCGTTCCATCGATCCTGCAGGTCCCGGGGACATGGCGGACAGGGTTATCGCCGCCGCCCGGAAAGCGGTGGAAGAGGACGGCGCCGAAGTTCTCACCCTGGGATGCGCCGGGCTTGCCGGGCTGGATGAACGAACTTCCCGGGCCGTCGGAGTCCCGGTGATCGACGGCGTGCTGTACGGTGTCAGGTTCGCTGAAGCGCTGGCCGCCTTCGGAGGGAAGACGAGCAAGAAGGGACTATACGGCCCTGACGCATAGGCGGAGGAATTTTTGAGGAGGCGGAACCGATGCTCGATCTTGTGATCAAAAACGCCCTCGTGATTGACGGAACGGGGGAACGGAAGCCCTTTCCGGCGGACGTGGGAGTACGGGACGGAAAAATTGCCCTGGTGGGAACAATCGACCAGGAAGCCGCGAAGGTGACCGATGCGGCGGGGCTTGCTCTTGCGCCCGGCTTTATCGACATGCACAGCCACACGGATCTCGAGTATTTCAGGGAGAAGCCCTCGGACGCGAAAATACGCCAGGGCGTCACCACGGAACTGCTTGGACAGGACGGTCTTGGGCCGGCTCCCGTCGGCGGGGAGAACCTGCAGATCGTGAAAGATCTCCTGGCGGGTCTTGACGGCATCATTCCGGATGAAAAATGGTCATGGACAACCTTCCCTGAATACCTCGGTGCCCTTGAGCGCAGGGGGCTGAACAACAACGCCGCCGTGCTGCTGTGCCACGGACCTGTGCGGATTGCGGCCCTTGGCATGGAGGAGCGGGCGCCCACCTCTGCGGAGCTCAGGAACATGAAGGCTCTTGTCCGGGAGTCCATGGAGGAGGGAGCCTTTGGCCTTTCCACCGGGCTGATTTATCCTCCCTGCTCCTACGGGGATACGGAGGAGCTTATCGAGCTGAACAGAGAAGTGGGAGCGAAAGACGGCATTTTTGTCGTCCACCAGCGGGACGAGGGGTATTACCTCTCCCGTTCCTTCGACGAGGTTTCCAGGATTTCCCTTGAATCCGGTGCCCATCTAGAAATTTCCCACCTGCAGGCCTACGGCAGGGTGAACTGGCCGCTCATGGACGAAGTCCTTGAAAAGGCGGAGAGGATGATGGAAAAAGGAGGCAGCATTTCGTGGGACAGGTATCCCTACCTTGCCGGGTGCACAGTCCTTACGGCGGTCTTGCCGAACTGGACCTTCAACGAGGGAACGACCGCCCTGGTTCGCAACCTCAGGGAGCCTGAGTTCAGGGCACGGGTGCATGCGGACTTCAGGAAAGGTCTTGAGGTATGGCACAACCGCCGGATTTCCGTGGGGTGGGAGAACATCGTCGTGACGGCGGTCCAGCTCGAGGAGAACAAGTGGATGGAAGGCCTGAGCTGCCGAGCCATAGCTGACCGGCTGGGGAAGGACCCCATCGACATGGTCATGGACCTGCTGGCCGAGGAAAAGCTCGCGGTGACCATGATCAGCTTTTACGGGTCCGACACGGTGCTCGAGAAGGTGCTCGGCCATCCCCGGGGAACAGTGGGAAGCGACGGCATCTTCGGAGGGAAGCCCCATCCCAGACTCTACGGGGCATACCCCTGCTTCTTCCGGCGGTTCGTGCGAGAGAAGCCTCTCTTTACGCTCGAGGAGGCGGTCCGCAAGGTGACGTCCTTCCCCGCCTCGATTCTCGGCATCCCCGACCGGGGAAGGATCGAGGAAGGCTGCTGGGCCGACCTGGTGATCTTCGACCCTGAGAAAATAGCGGACAGGTCCACCTACGACATCCCCGAAGCCTACCCGGAGGGCATTCCCTATGTTTTCGTAAACGGGACGGCCGTGGTGGAAGAGGGGAAAACTGTCCCCTGCTCCCCCGGGAAGGTCCTGAGGCACAGAAAGTGACGAAAATTCGGTCCCCGCAAGAGAAGAGAGGGGGGACGGAATTGTGCTCCCTTCGGCGAGGGGTTTCACATATCACCTTTTTGTATTTCCGGGGACTTGCGGAAGCTGCTCATTTTTTTGAGGACATTCTGAGTCTTGAACTGGTAGATGACCAGAAGGCGGCGAAAATTTACCGTCTCTCCGGCAATGCCTTTATCGGAATAGTAGATGAAAAGGAAGGGCACTGCAGGGTCCAGGAGAAAAATGCGGTTCTTATCACGCTTGTAGCTGATAATGTTCAGGAGTGGTACGACTACCTTGTATCCAGGGGAGTCCGGATGGAAACGCCGGTTCAGCGGCCCGAAAGCTTTCCCGTGGAGTGTTTTTTCTTCAAAGGGCCGGGTGGTTATGAATTTGAAATCCAGCGGTTTCTGAATAAAAAAACAGCGGAACGGTTCTCCTGAGGAGGGCGTTTCCCGGGGTTCCTTGCTCTTCCGGTCCGTTTAGTAGGTTACTATCGCGACCGGGAGGGACAGTAGTAGAACGCCGGGTTTTTTCGGTTGAAAACGGGGGGGAGGGGATTTCATGGACGTGAGTACGCTGCGCTGGTTCTTTTTCTGGTGTACCCTGCTGAATTACCTTGCGCTGGGAGGAATGGCCGCCGTCTTCATTTTTGCCGGGGACAGGATATACGCTCTTCACCGGAGATGGTTTGCCCTGGACAGGGACGTTTTCGACGTGGCCATGTATTTCTTTCTCGGCTTTTACAAGCTGTTCGTGTTTGTCTTCTGCCTCGTGCCCTGGATCGCCCTTCTCATTGCCGGCTAGCGGAACCGCGACGGCCCTCTTCCTTCTCTTCCTCGAGGCGGAGGCGCTTTTTCAGGGCCGCGCCCGCGGTCCGGGACGCTGTTATGGCGGCCGCAGCGGTGGCAGCCAGTCCGAGGAAGGACAGGGCCCACTGAAGCTTCGAGCCCTGGGCCATTTCCGGGTGAAGTCCGGCGATTTCGGCGGCCAGTGACCCGAAATACACGTACATGAACGTCCAGGGAATGCTCCCCGCCCAGGAAGCCGCGAAATAGACGGAGAACGGTATCGCCGTAAGGCCGAAGGCGTAGTTCAGTACATTGAAGGGGAAGGCGGGGGAGAGCCTGCTGAGGAAGACGATCTTCCATCCGTCCTCTGCCACTGCCTCGTCCAGGGCGAGAAAAGACGTATTGCTTCCCCACGCTTCAAGAATGCGCCTGCGGACCATGTATCGCGCGAAGAGGAAGGCCGCCGACGCTCCGGAGGCCACCGACAGGGTGGCGATGAGAAAGCCCGCCCGGAGGCCGAAGAGCACTCCGGCGCCGATGGTGAGATAAAACGTAGGCAGCAGGAAGACGCATGCGCCGTTAAAAAGCGCCAGGAACACAAGAGGACCAAAGGGACCCGAGTGCTCCACCGCGTCGAGGAATTTCAAAAACAGCCGCCGAAGCCCCGCGTCGCCGGAGGAAAAGGCGAAAAACGCGGCGACGGCTGCCGGAAGGACAGCAGCGGCCACGTACAGGTATTTTTTCTTCGTCGAAGCGGACAGCGGCATCATCCATCCACCATCCTTCCCCCGAGGGCTTTGTTCCCGGATTTCAGTCCCCGCTACCTGAGGCGGAGACTGAAATCCGGGAACGAGTACATGTTCTTCAGTATGTTTCGATGAACACCTCGAAGTAGGCCTTGGGGTGAGCGCAGGCAGGGCAGAGCTCGGGCGCTTCCCTGCCGGTGTGGACATAACCGCAGTTGCCGCATTTCCATTCCACGGGGACATCCTTTTTGAACACCGTTCCGGCGGTCAGGTTGGCATGGAGCTTCCGGTACCGTTTCTCATGCCGTTCTTCCACCTCGGCCACCTCGCGGAAAACCCGGGCTACTTCCCTGAAACCTTCTTCTTCGGCGATTTTCGCAAATTCGGGATACAGCGTCCCCCACTCCTCGTGCTCCCCCTCTGCGGCGGCGAGGAGGTTTTCCTTCGTGTCGCCGAAGCCCACGGGATAGTCGGCGTGTATGGTCACCATGCTGCCGTTGACGTCATTGACAAGGAACTTGAGGAAGAGCTTCGCATGCTCTTTCTCGTTTTCAGCCGTCTCGGCGAAGATGTTGGAAATCTGCACGTATCCTTCCTTTTTTGCCGCGGAGGAGGCGTAACTGTACCTGTTCCGCGCCTGCGACTCGCCTGCGAAGGCTTTCATGAGGTTCTCTTCTGTTTTCGTTCCCCTGAGTGATGGCATGCAATATTCCTCCCGATTTATGTGTGGAGCAGTGTAATCAAATTATACCATTCATTCCAGGAAGGCTCCTGACGGGGTTATGAAGGAAAAGGACGATTGATGCGCCTGTTTCGCTGCTTCCGGATGGCCTGAAAACATCTGGCGGCGCAACCGGTGAAATGCCGGCACCCTGGAGGAGAAAGACCTGAAGGAAGTGACCGTTTCGTTTATTCAGGGAAGTTATGAAAAAAATAATTTGTCCTCACGGGACCCGATAGAATCTGTTTTTTTGACACATTCATCGACATTATTCGGAGGTTCCTTGGGTTCAGGAAAGGCATGTCCCTCCGGCAGGAGGGGCATGCCGTGCTTCGGAGGGTTATTTCAGGGTGACGTCCTTTCCCTTCCTGATGACCCTGAAGGGGGCTTCGTGTTCCCAGATGGCGTGGTAGACGTCGTTGGCGTTCAGCACCACCAGGTCGGCGTTCCCGCCGGGCTCGAGGACGTGTCCCCTGATGCCCATGGCCTTTGCCGCGTTGGTGGTGATAAGGTCGTAGATGATCTCCATGTCGCTGAAGGTGGTCATCCACAGCAGGTGGACCGCCAGGAAGGCCACTTCCAGCATGTTGTTCCTGCCGAAAGGGTAGTAGGCGTCGGCGATGTCGTCCTGACCAAGGGCGACGGCCACGCCTGCGTCGTAGAGGTCCCGGACCCGGGCGTGGAGCGGGCCTGTCTGGGGATCGCTCACCAGGCCGATGGAGGCTTTCCTGAGCAGGGCCAGGATCTTGCGGAAGTAGGGCTCCCGGTACATGGCCATGGCCCTGCAGTGCTGGGCGGTGACCCGCCCCTGCCAGCCTTCCTTCAGCGTCTTCACCGCCAGCATCTCCAGGGACCTGAGACCCGGGTCGCCGGCATCGTCGATGAGCATGGAGACGTCCCTGTTGAACTCCTTTGCCAGGGCGAACATCCTGTCGATATGTTCCTGCATATCGGCATCGGTGTACTCGATCCAGGGAATGCCGCCCACCACGTCCGCTCCCAGCTCCATGGCCTTCCTGATGTAATCTTCGGCGCCGGGGTCGCGTACCACGCCGTCCTGGGGGAAGGCCACCACCTGGAGGTCCACGATGTCCTTGAATTCCTCCCGGGCCTTGATCAGGGCCTTGACGCCCTCGAGCTTGGCCTTGGTGTCCGTGTCGGCGAAGGCGCGGATGTGGGTGTTGCCGTACTTCCGGGCGAGGCGGCAGGCCTTCCGGACGTTTTCGATGATCCATTTTTCATCGTAATTGTCCTTCACCCTGGAGGCCTGCTCGATGGCCGTCATGGCGCCTCCCATGGAGCCGCCGTGGTAGGAGGAAAGGGCGTCCTGGCCCACCATCTCGAGGGTGTAGACTTTGCAGAGATGAAGATGGCCGTTCACGAAGGACTCGGTGACGAGCCTGCCTTCGGCGTCGATGACCTGCGCCGCTCCACCCTCGGGAAGGTTTTCCCCCAGAGCGGCGATTTTTTCGCCCTCGATGCCGATGGAAAGAAGCTTTCCGCCGGAGAAGCGGGTCCGCGCGTTTTTGACCAGAAGACTGAAAGCCATGGATTCATTCTCCTTTCTTTTCGGGAAGAGACGGAGCCCCCTCCCGTTATTTCGTCATTCTTTCCCGCGCAAGCCGGGCTGCGGCGAGGATCGTCTCGTAGCCGGTGCAGCGGCAGAGGTGTTTGTTGATCTCCGCTTCCAGGATCTCGTCGCCGGCCTCCGGATTCGCAGTGAGAAGGGCGTACAGCCTCATGATGAGGCCGGGGGTGCAGAAGCCGCACTGGATCGCTCCCGCGTCCACGAAGGCCTGCTGGATGGGATGAAGCACGCCGCCTTCGGCAAGAGCCTCGATGGTGAGCACTTCGGAGCCCTCGCACTTTTCCGCCGGAACGGTGCAGCTTGTCACCGCACTGCCGTTCATGACCACCGTACAGGAACCGCACTGCCCCGTGCCGCAGCCGACCTTGGTTCCCGTGAGGCCGAGACAGTCCCGGAGCACGGAGGAGAGCATGACCCTCCCTTCCTCGAGATGGACGGTCCTGGGAATGCCGTTGACGGTGAAGTTGAGGACAGGCATGTTACCGGGCCTCCTTTGCCCTGAGGGCTTCGAGTATTTTGTCCGGTGTCACCGGAAGAGATGTGAATTCCACTCCCGTAGCGTCCCGGAGGGCGTTGAGGATCACCGGGGCCACCGCCACGATGGGGTGTTCCGCCATGGGCTTGGCGCTCCATGGGCCCTCGGGGTTGGGTGTCTCCAGCAGCTCCACGGTCTGTTTCTCCGGGGCGTCCTTCAGCCTCGGTATTTTGTAGGCCGGGAAGTTGACGTTCTTCGCCACGCCGTCGTCGGTAAAGAGAATTTTCTCCATGAGGGCAGCCCCCATACCCTGGACCACACCGCCTGTGACCTGGCCCCTTGCGGTGGTTGGATTGACGGCCTTCCCCACGTCGAAGGCCGAGGCAAAATGAAGGATCTTCACTTCCCCGGTCTGCCGGTCCACCCTGAGGGTGCAGCCCTGGCTTCCGAAGGTCCAGCTTCCTGCGGCGTTGCCCATGCCCGTTTCCGGGTCGGGCTCCACGAGCCCGGGAACCCGGTACCAGCCCGTGGCTGCCAGGGGAGCCCCTATGGTAAGGCAGTCGGGGGCCATGTATCCCCTGGCCAGGTTCGCCAGGGAAAGAGTCTCGCCCGTATTGGGATGGACGCATTCCCCGTCCCTGTAGACTATCAGGGACGGGGAGCAGTTCCATGCCATCGCCGCCGTTTCCTTGGCGATGGCGATGATCTGCCCGCAGGCGTCCTGTATGGCCCGGCCGCCCCTGTAGGTCTGCATGGAGGCCACGGTCTGCCACTCCCATGGGGAGAACTGGGTGTCCACCTCCGAGTAGGTCTTCACCTTCTCGAAGGGGATCTGAAGGGCCTCCGCCGCCATCTGGGCGAATACGGTCTGGACTCCCTGCCCCATCTCGATCCCCGAAAGGTTCACGAAGGCGCAGCCGTCGGCGTTGATCTGGACGGTGCAGGTGGAGGCCGCGTTGGAGGACATCTTGGGGGATTTCATCATGGAGGCGATGCCCCTGCCGTAGAGGTACCGGTTGTCGTTCTCCGGGAGGGGTGTTTGATCCAGGGCCTTCTCCACGGCGGCGAGGCATCCCGGAAGATCACCGTGGCTCTTTTTTATCACCTGGCCTAGGGCGTTCTGCCGCCCTTCGGACAGGAAGTTCTTCCGCATGAGTTCGCCCGGAGTCATGCCGAGCTTCCGGGCCAGCATGTCCAGGAGGCGGCTCGACATGAACTGCCCTTCGGGGTGGCCGTATCCCCGGTAGGCTCCCACGTTGGGGGTGTTGGTGTACATCCCGTACACGTCCACCGTGACGTGGGGGAACTCGTAGGGGCCGGTGCAGTTGTGTCCTGCCACGGTATCCACGGGCCATCCGGTGTCGCCGTAGGCCCCGTCGGCGAAGTACATCTCTGCCTTCAGCGCCGTGAGGGTGCCGTCCTTCTTCGCCCCGATCTTCATCTTCCCCTTCATGCCCCGCCCCGCCAGGGAACCCATGATGTCCTCCTTCCTGGTGAGAACGAGTTTCACGGCGTATCCCGGGACAAAGCCGGCCGCATAGGCCACCATGGGTTCGATGGAGACGTCGGACTTGCCGCCGAAGCCGCCCCCGAGGTAGGGGATGTGGACCCGAACCTTCGAGGAAGGGATTTTGAACATGTCGGCCAGCACGTCCCGGAGGACGAAGGGGGCCTGGTTTGAGGCCCAGATCTCTATACTCCCGTCAGCGCCGAACCTGCACACCGCCCCGTGGGGTTCGATGGCGGCATGACTCGAGATGGGGAATTCGAACTCGTCTTCCACGGTGACATCCGCTTCGGCGAAGCCTTTTTCGCTCTCCCCCTTGCGGAGCTTGTAGTGGTGGAAGATGTTGGTTCCGGGAACGGGATGGACCACGTACTCCACCCTGCGGTAGGAGCCGTTCTTTTCATGGATCAGGGGAGCTCCGGGTGCAGCGGCCTCCACTGGGTCGAGGACGAAGGGCAGTTTTTCGTATTCGATCTTCACCGCCTTCGCCGCCGCTTCGGCCTGGTTCTCCGTCTCCGCCAGCACCACCGCTACCGGTTCGCCGGCATGGCGAACCTTGTCCACCGCCAGGGGCGGCTGATCCCAGAGGCAGGTGCCGAACAACATGGAGCATCCCTGCCCCGTGACGACCTTCTTCACTCCGGGCATTGTTTCCGCGACCGACGTGTCGATGGAAAGGATTTTCCCGTGGGGGATGCCCGCCCGGACGACTTTGGCGCGGAGCATCCGGGGAAGGGTAATGTCGGCCACGAAACAAGCCTCGCCGGTCGCTTTTTTCACCGCATCCACTCTCTGGACGCTCTTTCCGACATATCGCTGTGTCATGCTGCACTCTCCTGTCTGTCGATAGTACTCTTTCTCCCCGGGGAGAAAGTCTCTAGCCTTTTTCTTCCCGTCGGTAGGGCTTTAGAAGCCCTGCCGGGGCCGCGGCTCTCCGCGACACGCTGACAAGGGCGACGACCGTCATCAGGTAGGGGATGAGAAGAAACAGGTGGAAGGGAATGTCGAAGCCCAGCCCCTGGAGGCGGAGCTGCAGGGCGTCGAGGAAGCCGAAGATGAGGGCGCCCGCCGCTCCCCGGAGGGGATCCCAATTGCCGAAGATGACCATGGCGATGCTGATCCATCCCCTGCCTCCCACCACATCGATGAGGAACATGTTCTGGTGGGCGAGGGTAAGGAAAGCGCCTCCGATGCCCATGAGGGCCCCTCCTGCCGCCAGGCAGAGGGTCCGGACGAGGTTGACGTTGATGCCCACTGTATCGGCAGCGAGGGGGTTTTCACCCACGGTGCGGATGGCCAGGCCCCAGGTCGTCCTGTAAAGAAGGATCCAGAGGGCCGGGATGAGAAGAAACGCCCAGTAGACCAAGGTGTACTGAGTGAAAAAAGCGGGACCGACAACCGGCAGCTCCGACAGGTACGGAATGGCCGTCTGGGTGAAAGGCTGTACCGTGGGGGGGTTCACGGGGGATCCCACGCTGAGCCGGTAGATGAACATGGCCAGCCCGGTGGAGAGCAGGGTGATGCCGAGGCCGGAGACATGCTGGGAAAGCCCGAGGTAGACCGCCAGGAAGGCCATGAAAAGTGCAAGGAGAGCGCCGATCAGTGCGGCCGCTGCCACGCCGAGCCAGAGGGATCCGGTGGCGAGGGTGGTGAGGAAGCCCGTCATGGCGCCCATGAGCATAATTCCCTCGATGCCCAGGTTGAGGACGCCTGCCCGCTCGCTGAGAATTTCCCCAAGGGTGCCGAAGATGATGGGGGTAGCCATGCGCATCATGGCGGCGAGGAGGCCGGTGATGAAGGAGAGGGTGAATACCTGTTCCATCAGTCTTTCACCGCCTTTATGCGGTATTCGGTGAGGAGGAGGGCGATGAGCATCACGATGAGGGCCATGCCCTGGATCACCTCGGCGATGTAGGTCGGGACGCCGGTGAGCCTGCTCATGGACTGGGCTCCCACGATAATCACGCTGAAGAAGAAGGCCGCGAGGGCCGTCCCCAGGGGATGAAGCCTCCCCAGCATGGCGATGACGATGCCCGAGTACCCGAATCCCGGCGAGACGTCCATGAGGAGATGGAAGTGAATGGCGGCCACTTCACCCACGCCCGCCATTCCCGCGAGCCCTCCGGAAAGGACGGCGGTCCTGATGATCACGGAGTTGACGTCGATGCCCCCGAAGGCCGCCGCCCTGGGGTTGACGCCCACCGCCCGGGACTGATAGCCGAAGACGGTCTTCGAGTTGATGAACCAGACGATGAGGACCGCAGCGACCGCAAGCACGATGCCGAGGTGGAACCGGGAGCGGGCCAGGAGCACGGGGAACCTGGCCAGTTCCGCTATGGCGGGCGACCTCGGCCAGCTCGAGTTCGGCATCTGGAGGGGGCCGAAGAGCAGGTATCCCATAATGTGCCACATGACGTAGTTCAGAAGAAGGGTGGTGACCACGTCATCCACCCTGTATTTCGTCTTCATCAGGGCGGGGACGGTGGCCCAGAGGCCCCCGGCGAGAAAGCCCGCAGCGCAGACGAGGACCAGCACGGCAGCCTTCGGAAGAGCCGGGGCGTTTATGCCCACCCAGGTGGCGGCGATGGCCCCGGCGAGAAGCTGTCCTTCGGCGCCGATGTTCCAGAACTTCGCCCGGAAGGCGAAGGCCACGGCCAGACCGGTAAAGGTCAGAGGAGCGGCCTTCACGCAGGTCTCGAGGAAGTTGTACCTGGTGCCCAAGGCTCCCCTGAAGAGAGACGTGTAGGAGAGCCAGAGGTCCCCTCCGGCGATGAGAATGGGAACGGCCGAAAGGATGAGGGTCACCAGGATGGCTGCCACGGGGACAAGCGCCTGGACCCACCCGGGAAGGGGGGCCCGTTTCGTGATGATCATACGCATGGTTCGTTCACCCCGCTCATCCAGAGTCCTATCCGCTCCCTGGACGCTGAGCCGCCGTCGGCTATGCCCATGATGCGGCCTTCGTACATGACGGCGATCCGGTCGCTGAGTCCGAATATTTCGTCGAGATCCTCGGAGATGAGAAGAATTGCCGCGCCGCCTGCCCTGGCATCCACGATCCGCCAGTGGATGTATTCGATGGCCCCCACGTCGAGTCCCCTGGTGGGCTGGGCAGCCACCACCACTTTCGGCGACGCCGAAAGCGCCCGGGCCAGGATGATCTTCTGGAGGTTTCCTCCCGAAAGCGTCAGGGCCTTGGCCGTCCTGCCGTCGGTCCTGATGTTGAATTCGGAAATGAGCCGGTCGGCGTGCCGCCCAATGGCGCCGTGATCCAGCATACCCATGGAGCGGAATTTCCCGTGGTTTTCCAGCACGAGGTTTTCCTCCACGGAAAGCTCCAGGAGGAGGCCGGTAGTCATCCTGTCCTCGGGTATTCTCCCCATGCCGCTGTCCACCGAAGCTTTCGGGCGGCCCGGGGGAAGGATTCTGCCGTCCACGGAGATGGTGCCCGAAACGGGCTTCCGGAGGCCGAACAGGGCTTCCGCGAGCTCTCTCTGCCCGTTGCCGGAAACCCCGGCCATGCCCAGGATCTCTCCGGAGCGGACCTCCAGGGAGAGATCCTTTACTGCCTCGAGGTTCCTGTCGTTCTTCACTGTCAGGCCCCGGACGACCAGAAGAGGGCTTCCCGGGGTTCCCCTGGCAGGACGCTTCTTCTCCGCGAGTTCCCGGCCCACCATGAGTTTGGCCAGCTCCCGTTCGCTGGTCTCGGAGACCTTCCTCTCGGCGGTGAGTACTCCCTTCGTGAGCACCACCACGCGGTCGGCGATTTCCATAACCTCATAGAGCTTGTGGGAGATGAAGATTATGGAGCAGCCCTCCGCTGCGAGGGTGCGAAGGGTCGCGAAAAGCTCCTTGGTTTCCAAGGGAGCGAGCACCGCCGTGGGTTCGTCGAGGATCAGGATGCGGGCGTCCCTGTAGAGAGCCTTCAGAATCTCCACCTTTTGCTGCCCGCCTATGGGGAGGGTCCATACCGGGGCGTCGGGGTCCACGTGGAGTCCGAAACGGTCCTGAAGGGTGAGCAGTTTTTTCCGCGCACCGGAAAGATCGAGAAAGAATCTCCCTCCGCCGCTTCCCACCACCACGTTTTCAAGCACGGTCTGGGACGGCACCAGGGTGAAGTGCTGGTGGACCATGCCGATGCGGCAGGCGATGGCGTCCCTGGGGGAGGAAAAGGTAACTTTTTCCCCCCCGATGCGGATTTCTCCGCTGTCGGCGGCGTAATAGCCGAAGAGAATGTTCATGAGCGTGGTCTTACCGGCGCCGTTCTCTCCGAGAAGAGCGCAGATTTCCCCTTCCCTGAGCGAAAAGTTCACGTCGCTGTTTGCCGTGACGTCGAGAAATGTCTTGGTAATGGAGCGCATTTCCACGACGCAGGGAGGGGCTGTGTGCCCGGAGACCGGCACTTCCCCCTGTACGGCGCTCATGGCAGGCCTGTCAGTAGGCATTGTATCCACCCCTTTCGGGTAGCTGCGAATACACTGAGAATAAAGGATAAAGACGAAAGGGGCGGGCAGGAGGGCCCGCCCCCGGAGCGGCAATCAGTCCGTCTTCAGCTCGGTCTCGATGATGGGCACGGTGAACTGGCCGTTCATGATCTTCGATTCCAGTTCCCGGACTTCCCTGATCACTTCTGGAGGAAGTTTCTGCTGGAACTCGTGGAAGGGAGCGAGATATGCGCCGCCCCGGGCCAACATGGACCACTCCCTCAGGTCTTCGGCCTTCCATTCCTTGTTTCTCACGGTGTCGATGCAATGGCGGACAGTGGGTTCCATGTTCCACACCGGTCCCGTGACGACTACCTCGGGCGCGAGGGCATGCTGGTCCATCATGTTGCCGAAGGCGAGGACCCCCTTCTCCTTGGCCGCCTCGAACACGCCGAACCGTTCGGCGAAAATCAGATCGGCTCCCGCCTCGATCTGGGCGAGGGTCGCTTCCTTGGCCTTGGGGGGATCGAACCAGCTTCCGATGTAGGCGACCTTCACCTTGACGCTGGGGTTGACCGAAAGGGCACCTAGCTTGAAGGCGTGGACGAGACGGTTGACTTCCGCGATGGGAATGGCGGCGACGATGCCGAGGGTGTTGGTTTTTGTCATGCGGCCTGCGATGACGCCGCAGAGGTAGGAAGGTTCATGAATCCAGTTGTCGAACACGGAGTAGTTTGGTTCCTGGAAGGTGAACTCTGACCCGAAGGCGAAGGCGACTTCCGGGTAATCTTTCGCGACCCTGCGGGAAGGCTCCTCCCCTGCCAGGAAAGCGTCTCCCACGATGAGGTCGAAGCCTCTCTCGGCGTACTCCCTGAGAACCCGCTCGAAGTCCGCCGCTCCCACCTTCTCTGTGAATTCGTACGTGAAGCCGAGTTCCTTCTGCAGAAGGATGCAGGCCTGGTGGATCGCCCCGTCCCAGGGTTCCTCGATGGCCGTCTGGAATACGGCGGCCAGCTTGAAGTCCTTGTATTCCTTTGCCTCCGCCGACGCGGTTCCGGCGAGGAGAAGGACAAATACCATCGACAACGCCAATACGTTTTTCCTCAAAAGATAACACCTCCCTGGTCTCGGTAGCAGCGGCCGCAAGTGCCGCGGACGCTTCCCCAAACTGCCGTTCGGACGCACCCTTTCCCGGCGGACTGACTTTTCCGGCTCACCTCCCCGTTCGTTCCGGTGCAGGATAAGGATTGTATCTTATTTTATCAGAAATGTGCCGACGAAATGCCCATTTACATCATTAAACGGTTGCCTTCAACCCGTGTCAATGGTGAGATGTAACGAGAATTCCGGAAATTTTTGTCAGCCATGGACACCGGGCCCCCTTTATGTTAAAATGTGCAACCGGTGGCATAAATATGAAAAGAGGGGAAATGACCATGGACCTGATTATTCGCAGGGCACGGCTTGCAGACGGAGAAATCGCGGACATCGGCATCAACGGCGGGGTGTTCGCCGCCGTGGAGAAGCGGCTGGACTTCGGAGCGGCCAAGGAGATCGACGCGGGCGGCAGGCTGGTTGTACCTCCCTTCGCCGACCCTCACCTCCACCTCGACGCGGTCCTTACCGTGGGATCGCCCCGGTACAATGCCTCGGGCACTCTCCTCGAGGGCATCGCCATCTGGGGCGAGCGCCGCCCCGGAGTCACAAAGGAAGAGATTCTCCGGAACGCCAGGGAAGCCGTCCTCTGGGAGGCTGCCAACGGCGTGCAGTTCATCAGGACCCACGCCGACACCACCGACCCCTCCCTGGTCACGGTAGAGGCCTTGCTGGAACTGAAGGACGAGATGCGGGAGATCACCGACATCCAGGTGGTGGCTTTTCCCCAGGACGGCATCTACACCATCCCCGACGGCGAGAGAAATCTTCGCCGTGCCGTGGAGATGGGATGCGACTGCGTCGGTGCCATACCCCACAACGAACTGACCCGGGAGGACGGCGTCCGGTCCGTGGAGCTGGCCTTCGAGCTGGCGGAGAAGTACGGCCGGCTTGTGGACATCCACTGCGACGAGACGGGGGACGACCAGTCCCGGTTTGTCGAGGTCATGGCCAAATGCGCCATCGCCACCGGCATGGGGCCCCGGGCGACAGCGAGCCATACCACGGCCATGCACAATTACAACAACGACTACGCCCTGAAGCTCATGGGCATTTTCCGGCGGGCGAAGATGAATTTCATCACCCTTCCCTTCGACAATTCGGTGCTCCAGAACCGGACGGACGGTTACCCCCGCCGCAGGGGACACACCCGGGTGGACGAGCTGGACGCAGCCGGGCTGAACGTCTGTATCGGCCATGACTCCATCATGGACCCCTGGTACCCCATGGGAAAGGGATCCATGCTCGCTGCGGCGAACCTCCTGCTCCACACGGCCCACATGAGCGGCTACAGCCGGATTTTACGTCTTTTCGACATGATCACAGTCAATTCCGCCCGGACCATGAACGTGCAGGAGCGCTACGGCATCGAACCGGGAAAGCCTGCGAATCTCCTGGTCCTCGACGCCTCTGACCGGTTCGATGCGATCCGGCTCCAGAGCGAGTGCCTGTGGTCGGTGCGGAACGGCTCTGTCATCGCCGAGACGGCCCCGGCGCAGCGGACCTTGACCTGGGGCGGGAAGAAGCGGCGCGTTGACTTCTCCGTCACCCCAAGGGGGAGCGGAGAGGAAAAGGAAGTCCTTCCGGTGCTTCTGCCGCGGATGGCCTGAAGAACACGGGTGAAAGGCTGTACCGTGGGGGGGTTCACGGGGGATCCCACGCTGAGCCGGTAGATGAACATGGCCAGCCCGGTGGAGAGCAGGGTGATGCCGAGGCCGGAGACATGCTGGGAAAGCCCGAGGTAGACCGCCAGGAAGGCCATGAAAAGTGCACAGAACGTTTACCCGGAAGTTGCGTTGCGGTGCTAAAGTTCCTGCAGACAAAGCGGGAGGGAGAACGTAAATGAGATCTTTCATCGTGCAGGAAAAATCCTATGGTCTGTTTTTGGGGAAACTTCTCGAAAAAGGGGGGATTCTCCCGGTGTTCCAGCCCATTCTGGACGTCGCCGAGGGAAAAGTTTACGGTTACGAAATTCTGTCCAGGGGAATGCCCCCAATGGAATCCCCCCTGGACGACGTTGGATCCTGATATTCGCCTGAGGCCTAAATCCGCAGGCAACGTGGAGCGTCGCCGGCGCTCGCTTGGTGCGGGGGGCGCGGATTGTCTCCATGACAGCTGCCCAGGCGATCATCGCGGCTCCCAGCGTTCGCCGGATGCCTGCCTGTGAAACCGGCATCCGTGCCGGTTTACCGCCCCTGCGCCGTCCCCCAATGGAATCCCTCCGCAAAGAGCGCGGAGCGAGATCTCTTCGCCCCCGGCTGGGCGAATCCGCCTCATGCCCGGTGACACCCCCTCCGCCAGGAAAAACTACGGATTTAGGCTAGGTGAGTGGCCTCGCCTTTTTTTGCCGTCTATCGTATTATAGAACTGTTTTTTTCATCATATAACGTATTGGTGGGGAGTGAGATCCATGGCGGCAGTGACGGCCGTCTGCCTGAGCACTGAACGGCGGAAACCGAAAACGGAGGTGGAGCGGGCCCTGTTCCTTCCGGGAGGAATCAAGGGCGACTCCCACAGGGGTGTAACGGAGCGTGAAGTGAGCCTGCTTCGGGCCGAGGATATCCGGAAGGCGGAAGAAGAGGCTGGTTTTGCCTTTCCACCGGGATCCCTCGCCGAGAACCTCGTGGTGGAAGGGCTCCCCGAAGAGTTGCCCGTCGGAACGGTCCTCAAGGTTGGGGATTCTGTGCTTCTGGAAGTCATCGAGAAAGGCAAGAAACCGGGGGAGCCCCACAGCTACGATTACCGGGGCTGGTGCCTTCTGCCCACGGCGGGGTACTTTCTCCGGGTGATCCGGGGCGGAGAAGTGAGAACGGGAGATCCGGTCACGATGAAGATGAAGTGAGCGCGGGTAATAAAACGGTGGCTTCTTCCCGTCCGCAGGGGCGCCATGTTCCCGGGGCGCGGGAACGCCCTGAAGGCGTGTTTTTTCGGTACATATTTTCAAGAAAAGAGGTGTGAGAGAATGTTCAGGAATTTAAAGATCGGGGCGAAGCTCGCTCTGGCCTTCGGCGTCCTGCTGCTCATATTTTCCGGAGTGGGGGCGCTGAGCTGGTTCAACATGGGGGAGGTGAGCCGGGAAGTCCGTTCCCTTGCTGACGAATATGTTCCGGAAATGGTGCTTGCGGAGAGGATTCAGAGCACAGTACAGGATCTCATGTACGAAATACGGGGCTACAGCTACACCTACGACCGTTCGTTCCTCGACGCGGGCCGCAGTGCCGCGGAAAGTGCCCGGGCCGCCCTGGGGGATGCGGCGGCCCTCGCGGAGAAGTATCCGGCCCTGGTCACCCTCAGGGCGGGCGCCGCCGATGCCATGGCAGGGCTCGACGAGTACGTGAAGCTCATGGACGATACCGAGAAGGCCGTGGAGTCCATGAATGCCCTCAGGAACAGGGGAACCGACAGCGAGAGGGCATTTTTCGAAAATGCGGAGAACTACGTCCGCTCCCAGGAACAGACCCTTGAGAGGGAGTTCGGGGAGAGCACCCTCCAGTCGGAGCTTTCGGGACGGCTGCAGAAGATTGTTCTCGGAAACGCACTCATCGATCTGGGAAACCTTGTGCGGTTGGCCAACTACAGAGGACAGGCCCAGAGAAATCCCGTGCTCCTCGAAGAGGGGCTCCAGCATTTCGAGGAAATGGAGTCGATCCTTGAGCGTCTGAAGGCCATGACGTTCCAGAGGGTGAATATCGAGCAGATAAAGGCCGTGGAGAAAGCCGGAGCGGATTACCGATCCGTGATGGCTGGGGTCCTGACGGCCTGGAGAAGCCTCGAAGAACTCAACGCCCGGAGAGTCGAGACGGGGAGGGGCATTCTTGCCATGGCTGACCAGGTTGTGCAGGCCGGAGCGGCCAATTCCCAGAAGATCTCCGACCACGCCGTGGACAGCCTCGCTTCCACCATTTCCGTCATTCTTCTTTCCACCGCCGCAGCGGTGCTGCTCGGCGCGGCCATCGCATTCGCCATGACACGGAGCCTGACCCGTCCCCTGAACAGGGTGACCGTCCTCGCCGGGATGGCGAAGGAAGGGGATCTGTCCATCGAACGGGAGGATTTCCAGATCGTCACCAGGGACGAGCTGGGGCTCATGGCTGATGCCCTGGCGGACATGGTCCGGGGGCAGCGGGAGATGGTCCGGGAGTTGAAGGGAAAGTCGGTCCACCTGTCGGCCCTCTCCGAGGAGACGGCGGCCTCCACCGAAGAGGTCACGAGCACCACCAACGAGGTGGCCGAGGGCAACGCCCAACTGGCCGAGCAGACCAGGAGGGGGAGGGAGAACTCAATTGAGGCGTCCAAGGTCATGCTCGAGATGAGCAGTCTCATTCAGATTGCCCAGAGCCTTGCGGCAAGCGCCGACAAAAACTCCGCCGAGATGTCGGGGGCGGCCGAGGAGGGACGGGAAACAGTCGCCCAGACCGTGGAGCACATGGAAAACATCCGCACCTCCGTGGAGGAGACGGAGGGTCTCCTGTCGCAGCTCGACACTTTTTCCGCCCGGATAGGCGTGGTGGGCGACACCATCACCGGCATCGCCGACCAGACCAACCTTCTCGCCCTCAACGCCGCCATAGAGGCGGCTCGGGCTGGGGAGGCCGGAAGAGGATTCGCCGTGGTGGCCGAGGAAGTCCGGAAACTGGCGGAACAGTCCCAGCAGGGAGCCAGGGAAGTGGCGGAACTCGTGGCCAGGATTCTCGAGGGGACCAGGTCCGCCGTGGCGTCCATGCAGAAAAGCCGGGAAGGCGTTGAGGAAGGAGTGTCTATCGCCCACGTGGCGGGAGAAGCCCTGGAGCGGATCGGCAAGGCCATCGGGAGATCCGTGGAGGATATAAGGAGGATCATTTCCACCACCGACGAGGAAGTGGCCAAGTCCGACAAGGTGATCTCCCTTATCGACACCACCGCCAGCGTCATGGAGCTCACCGACGACCATGTGCAGACCCTCGCGGCCTCCATGGAGGAGACGGCGGCCGCCATGGAGACCGTGGCCACGAGCGCCCAGGAAGTGAGCGAGACTTCCGAGGACATGCGGCGCATGACGGAGCGCTTCAAGATTGAAAAAGACGGCGGGGTTTTGTCAAATAAGCCTGCCGTCGTATAATCGGCTTGCTTTCCGAAGTTTGTCCATGGAGAAGGAGGATGCACCATGAAAGTGGATATTAGCAAAAGCGGCTCCGGGGCGCGGATACGTCTGGGCGGCAGCATGTACGTCGAAGATTCCGCGTCCGTGAGGGAGCAGCTCATCGGGCTTCTTGAAGAAGGGATAATCAACCTGACCATCGACCTTTCGGGCCTGGACTACGTGGACAGCTCGGGGCTCGGGGTCCTGATCTCCATTCACAAGAGATGCCTCCAGAAGGGCGGGAAGATGGTCATCACCGGCCTTCGCGGAATGGTCGAAGAGCTCTTCCGGCTTACCCGCCTCGACCTCGTGTTCAACGTGTCCCAACAGTAAAGCGTCCGGGGGCCCTGACGGGCCCCCGGAATTTTTTCATCTTTTGTTGTAAAACCGCTCGTCGTCGGTCGTCGAGGGTAAACCCTCCCTTTAACAGTCTTATGCAGGCTTCCGCCGCCGAACCGCTCGGGGACAGTATCGCAGTCGGCTGTGCTTGATGCCGGTTCACTCGTTTCTGGATTATGGGAGAACCGGGAGACGTCCGCAGCCTTCGTCCTCGTAGATCCCGGCGCCCCCACATGACCATGGAGTCTGTGGGATTCGGCCTGACGTCGCGGTAGACCGCCCGGCCCAGTCGATCATGTTTTTCAGGAAAACAGAGGTGCTTGACTTACCATCGGATGATAGTCGCCCCCCAGGAATACCCCACGCCGAACCCGACGGCCATGGCCCTGTCCCCCGGGCGGAGCCTGCCTTCGTCGGCGGCGTCCCGCAGGGCTATGGGAATGGTGGCGCTTACCGTGTTGCCCTTGTTCTCCATGTTCATGAAGACCTTTTCCTTCGGTATGCCGATTTCCTTCCTCAGGTGCTCAAGGATGAGGAACGTGGCCTGGTGGAAGACGAAGATGTCCACGTCCTCGAGCTTCAGGGAGTGAGCCTCCAGGGTCCGGCTGACTGCCTCGGGCACGGTGGCCATGGTGAAGTTGAGCACCTCGGGGCCGTTCATGTAGAGGTTTTCCGCGCACCTGGTGTTCCCCCATTTGTTGGTCCGTTCGGCTGCGGTCTCCGGCGAGCGGGGGGCGGCCCAGGCCCCGGCGGGGATGATGAGCTTGTCCATTCCCGAGCCGTCGGTGCCGAGGACGAAGTCGCCGATGCGGGCCGTGTCGGAGCCCTCCACCAGGATGGCTGCGGCGGCGTCGCCGAAGATGGTGCGGGTGCTCTTGTCCTTCGGGTTGATGGTCCGGCTTAGGGTGTCGGCGGTGACGAGCAGGATCCTCGAGGCTATGCCCGCGGCGATGAGCCCCTTCGAGAGAGCGAGGCCGTAGATGAAGCCCGAGCACCCCAGGTTGTAGTCCAGGGCTCCAATGGTCTTTTTCAGGCCGAGGCGATCCTGTACCACGCAGGCGGTGGCGGGAAGGTAGTAGTCGGGGCTCTCTGTGCACAGCAGCAGGAAGTCGATGGTCTCCCGGTCGATGCCGTGTTCTTCGAAGAGTTTTTCCGCCGCCCTGACTGCCAGATCCGACACCAGCTCTCCGTCGACCACGTGGCGTTCCCTGATCCCCGTTTTCTGGTATATTTTATCTTCGGTCCACGTGCCGAACTCCTCCACAAGGAGTTTGTTGTCCACCACTTTCGGCGGAAGGTAGTACGAAATGGCCGAAATGGCCGCTCCCAATCCTTTCATCTCTCGACAATCCTCCACAATCGGATTCAATCACCAAAGGATTATCCCATTTTCACCGGCTGGTGACAAGCCCCGACGCTCCGCCTAAATCCGCTCCCCGCTGCCTGTGGATTTAGGTTTAGGTGGACGGGATTGTGTTGCAAAGAAGGAGACTGTGGCATAAAGTAGACGGGATTTTTGAAGGGAGTGGTGCCCAGTGTGCCGGAACACGTATCCTTTTCTCTCGGCGGAGAGGGGGAAGACCCGGTGAGCGGCCGAAAAATATCCTTCGTTCACTGTGCGGACCTTCACCTCGACAGCCCCTTTTCCGGGCTTTCCGATATCTCTCCCGCCCTCGGGGCATTCCTGCGAAAAGCGACCTTCCGGGCTTTTGAAAACGCCGTCACCTTCGCCCTGAAGAACAGGGCGGATTTCTTCGTGATCTCGGGCGATGTCTATGACAGCGAGGACAGGAGCGTCCGGGCCCAGGTCTTCTTTCTCGAACAGCTCGGGCGCCTTTCTGCCGGAGGGATCCCCTCCTTCATCGCCGCAGGAAACCACGATTCCCTGTCGGGGTGGGAAGCGGACCGTGATTTTCCGCCCCTGGCCTTCCGGTTCGGCCCCGGAGTCGAGTCAGTTCCCCTGGCGCTTGGAGGGGAGACGGCCGGCATGGTTCACGGCTTCAGCTATCCCGTCCGGGACGTGGAGGAGAACATGGCCCTCCGGTTCGCGGGAAGGAAGGGAGAGGGTCTGAACATCGCCCTCCTCCACTGCAACGTGGGCGGCCGGAAGGGACATGAAAACTACGCTCCCTGCTCCCTGGACGACTTGAGGGCGGCGGGCATGGACTACTGGGCCCTTGGGCACGTCCACGGGGCGGAGGTGCTCTGCAGGGACCCTCTCGTCGTCTATCCCGGGAATATCCAGGGGAGGAATATCCGGGAAACGGGGAAAAAGGGCGTTTTTTACGTCACCCTCTCCCCCGGTGAACCGGGGTGCGCAGAGTTCGTCCCCTGCGACGTAGTGCGGTGGAGAAGCGAAGACATTTCCATCGACGGCATGGATCGGGACGAGGAGTTTTTCCAGGCCGTGTCGGACCTGAAGGAGGCGGTGCGGCGGGAAAACGGCGGCCGTCCGGCCCTTCTGCGGCTTTCCATTTCCGGCCGGGGGAAGATCCACGGGCTTCTCCGGCGCCCGGGGTTTCTCAGGGGGCCCGGCGGACTTCTGGAGGCGGTGAACGAAGGGGAGGAAGACAGGGAGGATTTTGTCTTCACCGAGGAGATCTCCGGGATGACGGCACCTCCCCTGGACCTCGACTCCATCGCGGCGGGCAGCCATTTTGCGGGGGATTTCCTGAAGGAGGTCCGTGCCTTCCGGAAAGGCGGCGACCTCCGGGAAGGACTCAAAAACATCCTCCGGGAGCGGGGAATTCTGGACAAAATCCCGTCCCGGGACGTGCTGGAAGTGATAGACTCCCTGTCCGAAGAGGATGCGGAGCTGCTCCTCGACAAGGGGACATATTCGGCCCTGTCCGGACTGCTCGAAGGGGTTGACGGGTTATGAGGATAACGGAATTTTTTGTGAATAATTTCGGCATTTTCTCCGGATCGGGAGCGAGGCTGTCGAAGGGACTCACCGTCTTCCAGGGAGAAAACGAAAGCGGCAAGACCACCCTGATGAATTTCTTCCGCCGCCTGCTCTTCAGCAGGGGAAAGAACGGCAGGGGGAAGGCGAACATGTACGAGCCCCTGAACGGCGGTTTGCACGGAGGCTCCGCCAGGATCCGCATGGAGGACGGAAGGGAATATATCCTTACCGTGGAGGGACAGAAGAACTATATCGCTCCCGCCGACGGAGGCCCCGCCGCCGAACTGTCCCCGGACTTCTTCTCCATCAGCAGGGAGGTCTACGAGAGTGTCTTCGCCATGGGCCTCGGGGAGATGCAGTCCCTGGATCCCCTGAACTCATCCGATGTGGCGGCCCGGTTCTTTGCCGCCGGGGCCGGCCTGGGGTCGGCGTCCCTTCCGAAGCTCCTTTCGGTGCTCGATGCCAGACAGAATGAGCTCTACCGGCCCTGGGGGAACGCGCGGAGTGCCTCGGTGGTGAACCGTCTTCTCGCCTCCAAGAACGAAACGGACGGCGCGATACGGGACATCATGGAGCGGAACGGAGCCTGGCGCAGGATGAAGGACGACCTGTCGGCCATGGAAACCTCCATGGAGGAGAAGAAAAGCCGCCTGGAGATACTGAAAAAGAGGATCGCCCGCCTGGAACTTCTCGAAAAGGCCCGGCCCTCCCTGGCGGTCCTGACGGAGACTGAACGGCGGCTTTGTGAAATGAGGGAACTTCGTCCCTTTCCCGAAAACGGCCTGTTCCGGCTGGAACGGCTGAAGGAAGAGAAGGAACGGATTGAAACCTCCATCGCCCGCCTGGAGGAAGAAAGGGCGGCGAAGGCGGAGGAGAAGGCCGTCCTGGAGGCGGACCCCGTCCTCGCCTGTCTTCCTGCCCGGCAGGAAGTGGAGGGACTGGAGCATGAAAGCGAGCGGTTCCGGGCTTCTCTCGCCAGAAGGGATCTTCTGGAAAAGGAGATACGGGACGCAGAAAAGGTGTTCAGGGGAAACCTGGAGAATCTCTGTTCCTGGTGGACGGAGGAACACCTCGCCGAGGCCGATGTCTCTGCGGAGGCCATCGAATTCGCCAGGAGGACCGCGGAGCGGAAGGAACTTCTCGAAAGGCGGAAAGGCGAGGAGGAGAAGTCTCTTGTCCAGTGGAACCGCCTGCGGGAGGACCGGAGAAGCGAGGGCGTTTCCCTCGACCGGGAAATGGCGAAAGTGGAGGCCAGGGCGAAGCGGGCCACCGAGCGATGGAGCCTCATCACCGACCTGCGGGCCGTGTTCGGGGAACTCTGCGGCGAGGAAGAGGAACTGGCGAACCTCGAGGAAGCCAGGACCACCATCATCAGTGAAAAAACGGTCCTTGTCGAGGAAGAGCCCCCCGAGCCCGGGACAATGGTAGCCCTCATCTCCGGAGTGCTGCTCGCCGTAGGCGGCGGGGGGGCCTACCAGGCCTGGCTCACCTCTGACCGGTTGTGGTTCTTCGGCGCCGTGGCCCTTTTCAGCGCCTCCCTGCTCTCATTCATAGCCCACCGGGACCAGCAGAAGCGGTACGAGACGGCTCTCTCATGGTGGACCCGCAGGATGGACGACCTCGACCTGCGGATGGAGGAGACCCTGCTGCTGCTGGAAAGCCAGAAGGCCAGGGTTGAAAGGCTCCGGAACAGGCGGGAGGAACTCGGGGAGCACTTAGGCGTCAGGGCCCCGAGGTTCGCCAACGAAATGGACGAGCTCCTGGAAGAAGGAGAGAGGGACAATTCGGCGAACGAACGGTTTGCCGTGCTGAGCGAACGGAGCCGGCAGATGGCCGCCGTGATGGCCCGGATGGACAGCGAGAGCGAGGCCATGGAGAGCGCCCTTGAGCGTACGGCCGAAGAACTTGACAGGCTTACGGACGAATGGCGCCGGTGGCTTGCCGGGCGGCAATTCGACCAGAACCTTGCACCGAAGGACATGGAGGCCCTGGTGCCCCGGATACTTCAGCTCCGGTCGGAGAAGTCCGCCATCGAGTCCAGGAAGGCTGAAACGAGGGAGCTCGAGAAGTATATCTCCTCGGTGAAGCAGCGCATCCTCGACCTGGCCGGGCTCTTCGCGGAGGCCGGGGCGGAGCTTCCGGAAGAGCCCGAGCCGTCTTCCATCCGGACTCTTGCCGCCGTCCTGAAGCGTGCCGGGGAGAGAAAGGCGGAGATCGCCGCTCTCGAAAAGGATTTGGCGGCCCTTTCGGCCTCCCTCGCCGGACTCCGGGAAGACCTGGAGGTCAACGGGGGCAAAACAGGGGAGCTCTTCACCTTCGCCGGTTTGGAAGACGAGGAGCAGTACAGAGACCTTGCCGCCCGGTGGGCCGAAAGGGAGCGTCTCCTTGACGAGGCATCCCGGGAACGGAAGGTTCTCCTTGGTCTTTTCGGCACTGCGGAGGAAGTGGAGAAGGCGGGAGAGGAACTCCTGTCCCTCTCGGCGGAAGACGGGGCGAAGGAAAGAGAGCGGGCTGCGGCGGAAGCCGCCGCCCTGGAAAAGGAGATCGAGGCCGCGGCGGACTCCAGGGGAAGGCTAGCCCTCCGTCTGGAGCAGATCGCCGCTGATGAACGCCTCGGGGAACTGCTGTTCTCCAGGAGCGAGATGGAGCGGAAGCTGGACGACAGCGTGAAAGAGTGGCTTTCGGTGATCCTCGCCCGGCATTTTCTCGAGGTTTCCAGGGAGAAGCACGAGAGGGAGCGTCAGCCCGAGGTGATCCGCAGGGCGGGCAAATACCTTGCGCTGATGACGGGAAACCGGTACACTCTTCTTTCGGGTGGCGGAGAGAGAGGCCTCTCCGTGGTCCTGGAGGAGAACGATCCCTCCAGGGAACGGAAGGACGAGGTCAAGTGGAGCTCAGGGCTCGCGGACCAGGTCTACCTGTCCATGCGGCTCTCCCTGGCAACGCTGTGGGGGCGCAATTCCGAGCCCCTGCCCCTGATACTCGACGACCTTCTTGTCCGGTTTGACGAAACCCGCCGGCAGGGTGCCGCAGAGGCCATCCTAGAGGCGGCGGCGGACAACCAGGTACTCCTCTTCACCTGCCAGAAAAAGACCCTCGACATTTTCCGGGCACTGGTGGAGGCCCGGGGGACCGCTCCGGACTTTCTCGCCTTCCACCATATCGAGCGGGGAACATTGCGTCCGGCAGTCTGAGGGAGAGAAGAAACGCGGAAAACCTGCCGGGGGATGGTAGAATTACCATCTCCCTTCGTGAAAGGCGGTTGTGGAAACGCCCATGATCCTTGCGGAAAAGCTGCAGAAACTCCGTGTTGGTGTGGTCTCCCCCATGGAGCCGCTGAAAGACCATTGTTCGTGGAAGATAGGGGGTCCGGCGGATGCCCTGGTCCAGCCCCGCTCGGAGGAGGAGATCCTCCGGCTCCTGGAATTTGTCAGGGGAGAGAACGTCCCGTTTCTCGTCTTAGGGAAGGGGACGAACCTGCTCTTCCCCGACAGCGGCATCCGGGGCGTGGTGATGAAGCTGGGGAGGTTTTACTCCGACTTTTCCATCTCCGGCACGGAGGTGAAGGCCAGGGGCGGAATCTGGGTGCCGAAACTGGTGAAAAACCTTGCCGACGCAGGGCTGTCCGGATTCGAGCACGCCGCGGGTATCCCCGGCTCCCTGGGCGGCCTGGTCACGATGAACGGCGGAAGCCTGAGGCACAGCGCCGGAGAGAATATACGCTCCGTGGACGCCGTCTCCATGACGGGTGAACGGCGGACCTTCACGAAGGAAGAGTGCGGCTTCTCCTACAGGCGGTCCGTCTTCCAGGACCCTCCCGACGTTCCGGAAAAACGGTGGATTGTCCTCGGCGCCGTTCTTGATTTCCGGCGGTCGGAGCCGAGCGCGGTGAGAAGGGAACAGATGCGGGTCCTCGGGGAGCGCAGGGGCAAGTTCCCTCTTGATCTGCCCAACTGCGGCTCCGTGTTCACCAACGACCCGGCGGTCTTCGAACTCGCAGGCCCCCCGGGGAAGATCATCGAGGACACGGGCCTCAAGGGAGAGACCGTGGGAGGGGCCCGGGTTTCCTCCATGCACGCCAATTTTATTGTTAACCTTGGAGGGGCGTCCTCCCGGGATGTGCTCGCTCTCATCGGCCTGGTCCGGCGCAGGGTTTACGACCGGATTGGGGTCTGGCTCGACTGCGAAGTCAGGTATGCGGACGAGAAGGGGAAGCTCGTCCCGGCATCGGAGGCCTGCCCGTGAGGGGCAGCCGGAAAATCCGGCGGCAGAGGGGAACGTTGCCGGCGCCCGATCGGGCCGCCGGGGCACATTGTCGTCCATGACAATTTTCCAAGTGATCAACCCCGCTCCCTGCGTTCGCCGGTCGTCTGCTTGTGAAACCGACTCCCGGCCGGTTCCCGGTCTTGGTGCTGTCCCCCGGGAGGTGTCTCAGCAAAGTGCGCGGAGCGGGATCTTTTCGCCCCTGGGGGGCGAATTCACCGTACGCCCCCCAACACTTCCTCTTCCGACATGCCTGCCGCTTTGAGGGACCCGGGCTCTCCATTCCACGCGAAACGGAGATATGAACCATGTTGAAATACCTGCTGAAACGTCTTGCCCAGATGATTGTCGTCCTTTTCACAGTCTCGCTGATCGTCTTTCTCGTGATGAGTTTCACCGGCGACCCGGTCCTCATGATCGTGCCGCCCACGGCCACGGACGCCCAGATAGCCGAGGCCAGAATCGCCCTCGGCCTCGACCGGCCCCTGTGGGCGCAGTACGGGGTCTTCCTGCAGAACCTTCTCCGGGGGGACCTGGGGATGTCCTACATCTTCAAGCGTCCCGCCCTGACCCTCATCGTGGAGCGGATGCCCGCCACCCTCGAACTGGTCTTCTTCTCGGTGCTCCTGTCCCTGGCGGTAGCATTGCCCTGCGGAGTCTACGCCGGGGCGAGGCCGAACAGACCCTTCAGCCGGGCGGTGATGGGAGGGTCGCTGCTGGGCATTTCCCTGCCGTCCTTCTGGGTGGGAATTCTCCTCATCTTCTACTTCGCCGTGGAGAAGGGGCTCCTGCCCTCGTCGGGCCGGGGGACCACGGCTCCCCTCTTCGGCATCCCCTTCGCCTTCCTCACCTGGGACGGCTTCCGGCACATCGTCCTCCCCGCAGTGACCCTCGCCCTCGGAACGCTGGCCATGCTCATCCGGCTCATCCGGGCCCAGATCATGGAGGTGATGCGCCAGGACTTCATCCGATTCGCCCGGGCCAAGGGCGTCTCCTGGAGGAGCCTCTTCTTCTCCCACGCGCTGAAGAACGCCCTCGTTCCCGTGGTGACGGTCTTCGGCATGCAGATAGGGAGCCTCATCGCCTTCGCTACCGTGACGGAGACCATCTTCGCCTGGCCGGGGATGGGCAAGCTCCTGGTGGACTCCATCAACACGGCGGACCGGCCCGTCATCGTGGCCTACCTTATGATCGTGGCGGCCATGTTCGTCCTGATCAATTTCATCGTGGACATCGTCTATACCCTGATCGATCCCAGAATCGACCTGAGGTGACCGGAATGAGCGAAAAAAAAGAAGGATTTTTCAAAAGCGAGTTCTTCCACAACTTCGTCCGGAGCCCCGGCGCAATGGCAGGGCTCCTCATCGTCACGTTCTTCGCGGTCCTGGTGACCGCAGGGCCCCTGCTCACTCCCCAGAACCCCTACGACATCGGCAGCCTGGACCTCATGGACGCCTTCAAGCCGCCGGTCTGGATGGAGGGAGGCGACCCGGCCTTCCTCCTCGGTACGGACGATCAGGGGCGGGACCTGCTGAGCGCCATGGTCTACGGCAGCAGGATCTCCCTGTTCATCGGTCTTTCGGTGGTGGTCCTCTCCTGCGTTCTCGGCACCTTCCTCGGGCTCGTGGCGGGCTACTTCGGCGGGAGGCTCGACAGCCTCCTCATGCGGGTGGTGGACATCCAGCTCTCCTTCCCGGCCATGCTGGTGGCCCTCTTCATCATGGCCGCCTTCGGCCGCGGCCTCGGAAAACTCGTGACGGCCCTCACCATCGTGGGCTGGGTGCTCTACGCCCGGACGGTCAGGGGCTCCGTGCTGGTGGAGAAGAAAAAGGAATACGTGGACGCCGCCAGGCTTATCGGTCTCTCTCCCTTCGCCGTCATCCTGCGGCACGTGCTGCCCAACATTCTGACCCCTCTCATCGTCATCGCCACCATCCACGTGGGGACGGTGATTCTCACGGAGGCCACCCTCAGCTACCTCGGGGTGGGCGTTCCCGTGACCAGGCCCTCCCTGGGCCTTCTCGTCAAAAACGGCTACGACGTTCTTTTCAGCGGCCTCTGGTGGTCGTCGGTCTTTCCGGGGATGTTCATCATGCTCCTGGTCTTCGGAATCAATCTCCTGGGGGATTTTCTCCGCGACGAGTTCAATCCCCGCCTGAAATAGAATATCTCATGTCTGAATACCTTCTGGAAGTCAGAAATCTGCAGACCCGCTTCGAACTCTTCCGTGGCACGGTGAAGGCCGTGGACGGGGTGGACTTCACCCTCAGGGAAGGGGAAATTCTGGGCATCGTGGGAGAATCGGGGGGCGGAAAGTCCGTTACCGGCTTCTCTCTCCTCGGCCTCATCGACCCTCCCGGAAGGATCGCCGCAGGGGAAGTTATCTTCAGGGGGGAGAACCTGCTGGAGAAGTCGGAGGAAGAGATGCGCCGCATCCGGGGGAAGGAGATCTCCATGATCTTCCAGGATCCCATGACTTCCCTGAACCCCCTTCAGACCATCGGGAGACAGATCGACGAGATGCTGGCCCTCCACACCCCTCTCTCCCGGGCGGACCGGAGGAAGAGGACCCTGGAGCTCCTCAGGGAGGTGGGCATCCCAAACCCCGAGGACCGCCTCGAGAACTACCCCCACCAGTTTTCCGGGGGAATGCGGCAGCGGGTGGTCATCGCCATCGCCCTTGCCGCGAACCCGAAGCTCATCATCGCCGACGAGCCCACCACCGCCCTGGACGTGACGGTGCAGGCCCAGATCCTGGCCCTCATGGAAAATCTCGTGAGACGGTTCGGCTCCGCGCTCATCCTCATCACCCACGATCTCGCCGTGGTCTCCGAGATGACCGACAGGGTGGCCGTCATGTACTGCGGCAGGGTGGTGGAGGAAGGGCCCACGAGGGAGCTTGTGCGGCGCCCCTTCCATCCCTACACGAAGGGCCTGCTGGAGTCCATTCCCAGGCTGTCCGGGGAAAGAAGCCGGAGGCTCCCCCAGATACCCGGCATGGTGCCGAGTCTTTTCGACCTTCCGCCAGGGTGTTCCTTCGCCCCCCGGTGCGGATATGCCACGGAGCGGTGCCGGCAGGAGGTTCCCCGGATGCGCACCGTCGCCCACGGGCGGAAGGTGCGCTGCCACAACCCCGTAAAGGGCGGAGAGGAGGCGGATTGCCATGGACGGTAGAGGAAGGGATGTTCTTCTCGAGGTCGCCGGCCTCGTCCAGAGCTTCAGTCAGCCTCGGGGGCTCCTGGACCGGCTGGCGGGAAGGCCTGTGAAAACCGTCCACGCGGTGAACGGCGTCTCCTTCGACATCCTCCGGGGCGAGGTCTTCAGCCTGGTGGGCGAGTCGGGATGCGGAAAAACCACCACCGCCCGCACCGTGGTGCGCCTGCTGGAGCCGAAGACGGGGCGGATCGTCTTCGACGGAGAGGACATCACGGCTTACTCCCCCTCCCGAATGATGCCCGTCCGGAAGAAGATGCAGATGATCTTCCAGGACCCCTACGCCTCGCTGAACCCGAGGCAGAGGATAAAGGACATCATCATGGAGCCCATGCTCTTCCACCGGACGGTTTCGGGGAAGGACGAGGCGGAAAGCCGGATGCTGCGTCTCCTGGACATCGTGGGCTTCAGGCCCGAACAGGCCGACAGGTACCCCCACCAGTTCTCCGGGGGGCAGCGGCAGCGCGTCGGCATCGCCAGGGCCCTGGCCACGAACCCCTCCTTCATCGTCGCCGACGAGCCCGTCTCAGCCCTCGACGTGTCTATCCAGGCCCAGGTGCTGAACCTGATGATGGACCTGAGAGACGAGTTCGGTCTCTCCTACCTGTTCATCGCCCACGACCTCTCCGTGGTGCGCCACGTCACCGAGAGGCTGGGGATCATGTACCTTGGCTTCATCGTGGAGCAGGGAGACCGGGACAACATTTTCGGCCGTCCCCTCCACCCCTATACCGAGGCTCTCCTCGCCGCCGCCCCCACGCTGGACAGGAGGAAAGCGGCCGCTCCCCTGCAGGGGGACGTCCCGAGTCCCATCGACCTTCCGCCGGGTTGTCCCTTCGCCGGCCGCTGCCCCCGCCGGATGAAAGTCTGCGATGCCCGGAGACCTTCCCTTCAGCCTGTGGAGGGAAGAATGGTGGCGTGCCATCTTTACGGAGAATGATAGTTTATAATAGGCCCACCGGAACGAAAAAATAAGGAGGAGGAATAAACAAATGAGGAAATTTGCGGCACTCTTTGCGATACTAGCGCTCTGCCTTGCCCTGGCCGCCCCTGCGGCAGCGGAGAAAAGCATCGTCATCGGCCTCGCGTCGGACGCTCTCTTCATGGACCCTTCCCAGCAGGATGAGACCATCACCAACACCATGGGACGCTACATGTACGACGGGCTTCTCAACAACGACGCCCTCGGCGTTCCCCGGGCGGCCCTCGCCGAATCCTGGACCATCGGCGACGACAATCTCACCTGGACCTTCAGCCTGAAAAAGGGCGTCACGTTCCACGACGGCAGCGACTTCACCGCCGAGGACGTGGCCTACACCATCGAGGTGTGCCGCACCTCCCTGCTGAAGAACTTCACTGCCTCCATCGACAGGGTGGAGGTTGTGGACCCCTACACCGTGAAGATCGTCACCAAGGCCCCCACGGCAGTCCTTCTCGAGTCCCTGGCCGCGCTGCGCATCCTCCCCAAGGCCTACAGGACAAAACTCGGCGAAACCGCCTTCAACCAGGCCCCCGTGGGCACCGGCCCCTACGTCTTCGTGGAGTGGGTCAAGGAAGACCATATCACCATGAAGGCCAACGAGCAGTACTGGGGCGGCGCGCCGAAGATCAAGAAGGTCACCTTCCGCCCCATCAGCAACGCCGCCACCCGCACGGCTGCCCTGCTGACCGGCGAAGTGGACATCATCGAGGACGTTCCAGTCCGTGACGTGGACAAGCTCAGGAACACTGAAGGCCTTTCGGTGGCGGAGCGTCCCAGCGAGCGGCTGATCTATCTCCACGTGGACTCCCATCGTCCCCAGGGCCCCGGGATCATCGGGCTCGACAGGAACCCCCTCGCCGACATCAGGGTGCGGAAAGCCCTGTCCATGGCCATCAACCGCGATTCCATCGTCAAGATGATCATGAACGGCAATGCCTACGCCACGAACCAGATGGTCCTGAAGGGCCGGAGAGGATACGTGGAGGACATGCCTGCCCCGAAATACGATCCCGAAGAGGCGAAGAAGCTTCTCGCCGAGGCCGGATATCCCGACGGCTTCAAGGTATACCTCGACGCCCCCAACGGCCGCTATCCCAATGACGCCCAGGTTGCCCAGGCGCTGGCGAGCCAGCTCACCAAGGTCGGAATACAGATCGAGCTCCGCCTTCACCCCAAGACCACCTTCTTCGATTTCGTCCGCCCCGGCGACAAGTCCAGTCTTGTCATGACAGGATGGTCCGAGCCCATCGACGTGGGCGAGATGGCCGGCGTTCTCTTCTACACCAGGGGCAAGAATCCCGCCAAGGGAGGCTCCAACAGGTGCCACTACGCCAACCCCGAATTTGATGCCCTCATCGACGAGGCCGACGGCACCGCGGATCCGGAGAAACGCAGGGTTATCCTCGAGAAGGCCGCCCGGATGATCGTTGAGGACGGGGGCATCGTTCCCCTGTACTTCCAGCAGGACATCTACGGCAAAAAGGATTCCGTGGTGTTCGAGCCCCGGGCGGACAAGTCCATCCTTGCCTACGACATGGACGTGAAATAATCGGATTTCCAAAGCCGGGCGGATGCAGGCAGGCCGGGGCCCAGTGCCGCCGGCCTGCCTTTTTTCCAAAGTAAGGAGGAGAGATTCCTTTCATGAAAGAACGCATCAAAAACAAGGTTGAAGAGATACGTCAGGAACTGCTTCAGCTGAGCCACGATATTCACGGATGCCCCGAGACGGCCTTCGAGGAACATCAGGCGGTCCTCTGGCAGAAGGAGCTGCTCGAGCGGCACGGCTTCATCGTGGAAATGCCCTTCTGCGGCATGGAAACCGCCTTCCGGGCGGTGAAGAAGGGACGGGACGGAGGACCCGTGGTGGCCTTCCTCTCGGAATATGACGCCCTGAAAGGCCTCGGGCACGCCTGCGGGCACAACATCATCGCCGCCTCCGCGGTGGGTGCGGGGATCGCCCTGGCTTCCGTTCTGGATGAAACCGCCGGGGAGATCCAGGTCATCGGAACCCCCGGAGAGGAGGAACGGGGAGGGAAGATCTGCATCGTCGAGCGGGGTGGCTTCGCCGGGGTGGATTTCGCCCTTATGGTGCACCCCAACACGAAGAACATTATCGGCAGGGGCGGCCTTGCCGCCCAGGGCGTGCGGGTCGAATTTCTGGGAAGGGCGGCCCACTCCGCCGTTCCCGACAAGGGCGTGAATGCCCTCACGTCCCTCATCGCCTTCTTCAACGGCATCGACACTCTCCGGCAGACCTGGCCGAACTCCGCCAAGATCAACGGCATCATCACCAGGGGCGGAACGGCTTCGAACATCATTCCCGATCTCGCTGAGGCCCATTTCACAGTCCGGGCGTCCACGAAAAAGGAGCTCGTCGCCATGTACCGGGACCTGAACCGGGTCGCCGAGGCGGCCGCCATGGTCACGGGAGCGTCCTTCATCCTTGATGGGGAACCCGTGTATGCCGAGCGGTATCCCAACGCCGCCATGGGTGAGGCCTTCAAGAGGAACATGGAGTCTCTCGGGGAGGTCATGGAGTATCCCGATCCCCGGGAGAGGGTGGGATCGTCGGATGTGGGGAACGTTTCCCTGGAGCTGCCCGTCATCCATGAGTACTTGGCCATAGCGGATACCTCCGTGGCCGGTCATACGCCGGAATTCCGCGAGGCCGCCGTCTCTCCCAGGGGCGACGAAGTGGTGCTTCTCGCCGCCAAGGGGCTTGCCCTCACAGGCTGGGATCTCCTCTCCGACGGGGACTTTCGGGAAGCGGCCAGGGAGGAATACCGTCGGAAAGTCCTGCCCTTCAGGGACTGAGGAAAAAAAGGCGGCGCTCCCTCTGCCTGAAAAACCTGCGGATTTAGGCTTTTCAACAGGGGCTGACTTTGATATACTGTCCGCTAAAAAATTACGGCTCACCGGATCTCCCGATGATGCCCGCAATTTCAAGGGAGGTTCGAACAGAAATGGAAAACGCAGTACGGATTGCCATTCTCGGGGCCGGTAACATCGGTTCGAGCATAGCCAGGGGCCTGGCCCAGGCCGGGAATTTTGCCCCGGGGACGATCACCCTCACCAGAAGGCGGACCCACCTTCTGGAAGAGTACAAGGCCATGGGGTTCGAGGTGACCAGCGACAACTCCGCCGCCGTCAAAGGAGCGGACGTGGTGATCGTTACCGTGGAGCCCCAGCTGGTGGACGCCCTTCTTCAGGAAATTGCCCCGGTGCTGGATTTCGATCGCCATATCCTCATCTCCGTGGTCACGGGACTTAGCATCAAACGAATCGAGGAGGTCATCGGGAAGCCTCTCCGCATCGCCAGGGCAATGCCCAACACGGCCATCGCCGTCCGGGAGTCCATGACCTGCCTGGCCTCCAACGGTCCCGACGACAGGGCTCTGGAAATGGCCAAGCGGATCTTCAACGATGTGGGGAAGACCCTCCGCATCCGCGAGGAGGACATGATCGCCGCAACCGCTTTAGGGGCCTGCGGTATCGCCTTCTTCCTCCGGGCCATCCGGGCGGCTTCCCAGGGCGGGATCGAGATCGGCCTCTCTGCCAAGAACTCCCTGGCCATGGCGGTCCAGACGGCAAAGGGCGCGGCATGTCTGCTCTCCGTGAGCGGGAGCCACCCAGAGAATGAAATCGACAAGGTGACCACTCCCAAGGGCTGCACCATTTCCGGTCTCAACCGGATGGAGCACGAGGGGTTCAGCTCGGCTCTCATCCGGGGGATTACCGTGTCCGCCGAGAAGGCAGCAGGGCTCTACCGCGACAAAAAGGAAGACTGAGAGGAAGCACGGATCCGCTGAAGAACGGGAGTGCCGCCCCGGAAGAACCGAGACGACGGAGGGGAATGAACATGGTCAAGCTGCTGGAAAAAGGCGCCTTCCTGGTGGACGGAAGGCACATCGTGGAGGACGGCGCCTCGGCGGAGGCCAAGGCCGCCGAACTGGCCGGCCGGCCCGTCAGCCGCGAAGAGGCCCGGAAGGGCACCCTTTCATGGTCCATCCTGGAGAGCCACAACACCTCGGGCTCCATGGAGCGGATGAAGATAAAGTTCGACGCCCTGGCGTCCCACGACATCACCTACGTGAGCATTATACAGACGGCCAGGGCCGGAGGCCTGGAATCCTTTCCCCTCCCTTACGTCCTCACAAACTGCCACAATTCGCTGTGCGCCGTGGGGGGCACCATCAACGAGGACGACCATCGTTTCGGCCTCTCGGCGGCGAAAAAATACGGAGGTATCTACGTTCCCGCCCACATGGCGGTGATCCATATGTACATGCGGGAGGCCATGGCGGGCTGCGGAAAGATGATCCTCGGAAGCGACAGCCACACCCGCTACGGCGCCTTGGGAACCCTCGCCGTGGGAGAAGGGGGCGGAGAGCTGGTGAAGCAGCTCCTGGGCCAGACCTACGACATCGCCTACCCCAGGGTGGTGGGGGTGTACCTCACGGGAAAACCCCGTCCCGGCGTAGGCCCCCAGGATGTCGCGCTGGCCATAATCGGCGCCGTCTTCAACTGCGGCTACGTCAAGAACAGTATCATGGAGTTCGTGGGGGACGGCGTTTCCAACCTCTCCGCCGACTATCGGTGCGGCGTGGACGTGATGACCACCGAGACGGCCTGCCTTTCCTCGATCTGGCGCACCGACGGAAATGTGAAAGACTTTCTTTCCGCCCACGGACGCCCGGAGGATTTCCGGGAGCTGAACCCCGGCAAAGTCGCGTGGTACGACGGCATGATCACTGTGGACCTTGCCTCGGTGAAACCCATGATCGCCCTGCCGTTCCACCCCTCCAACGCCATGGAGATAGAAAGGTTCAACGAAAATCCCGGCGACGTCCTCAGGGAAGTGGAACACTCCGCAGCAGAACTCCTGGGAAACACGAAGGCGAAGTTCAGTCTCACCGACAAGCTCGAGAAGGGCAGGCTCCGGGTGGACCAGGGAATCATCGCTGGATGCGCAGGGGGAACCTACACGAACGTCATGGCTGCGGCGTCTCTTCTGAAGGGAAAGAACACGGGCAGCGGGGATTTTTCCCTGTCGGTCTACCCCTCGAGCCAGCCCGTGCTGCTTGAACTGGTGAAGAACGGGACCATCACGGAACTGATGATGGCCGGGGCGGTGGTCCGGACGGCCTTCTGCGGCCCCTGCTTCGGGGCGGGAGACGTCCCGGCCGCCGGGTCCCTCTCCATCCGGCACACCACCAGGAATTTCCCCAACCGGGAAGGATCGAAGCCCCGGGAAGGGCAGATCGCATCGGTGGCCCTTATGGACGCCCGGAGCATCGCCGCCACGGCGGCCAACGGCGGCCTTCTCACTCCCGCCACGGACCTTGAACCGGCGGAGGAACGGTGGGAATACCTCTTCGACGATACTCCCTACAAGAACAGAGTCTACAGCGGGTTCGGATCGCCCTGCCCCGACACCCCCCTGGTCTTCGGTCCGAACATCGCCGACTGGCCGGAGATGCCGCCACTGCCGGAGCACCTTCTGCTGAAGGTGGTCTCCTTCATCACCGATCCCGTGACCACCACGGACGAACTCATCCCCTCGGGCGAGACGGCGAGCTTCCGCTCCAACCCCCTGCGCTTGGCGGAATTCACCCTTTCACGGAAGGATCCTTCCTACGTAGGGAAGGCGAAGGAGGTCATGGCCTTCGGGAAAGCCTTCGCCGAAGGCAGAGCCCCCGGAGAAATCTCCCCCGAACTGGAAGAGGCTTTCTCCGCCCTGGAAGCCGTCCCGGGGTTCAGGACAATTTCACTGAAATCCGTGAGCCTTGCTTCCGCGGTCTATGCCCGGAAGCCTGGAGACGGTTCGGCCCGGGAACAGGCGGCGAGCTGCCAGAGGGTCCTCGGGGGAGGAGCGAACATCGCCCGGGAGTACGCCACGAAGAGGTACAGGAGCAACCTCATCAACTGGGGGATGATTCCCTTCGTCCTTGACGGCGAACCCCCCTTCTCCGCCGGGAGCTGGATTTTCATTCCCGGCGTCCGGCAGGCCATGGAGCGGGGAGAGACGGTGTTTCCCGCCTATGTGGCCGGGAAGGGGAGCTGCGTAAAAATCACCCTCGAGACCGGTGTCCTGACGGAGGACGAGCGGGCCGTCATTCTCGCAGGCTCCCTGATCAACTACAATCGGGAGAGAAAGTCCTGAGAAGCGGGGGCGCCGGTCACCGCCGACAGGCCCGGCGACACTCCCTCTGCCTGAAAAATGAGCGGATTTAGGGAAAAAAGCCCGGCGATCATCGCCGGGCCAGGAGTGATATATCCTCTTTCTGCCGCCCTAGATGAGCTTCTTCTCCCTGCCGATGGCCCGTATTTCGAGCATCCCGGAATCGGTGAACAGCTCCACCGTCCTACCCCATGAGCCTCCGGTGTCCTCGGACAGAATGGGGATCCTGAGGGAGGAGAGAACCTTTCTGCAGGCTTCCACGTTCCGGGTGCCGATCTTGAGGAGGGAGTCGGCATTGCCCCCCAGGGAGAACATTTGGGCGCCCCCGGCGAGCTTGGCCTTGATACGCCGCTCGTCGGCCCCGTACCGGATCATCTGCTTCAGGAGGTCCGGCACGGCCGAATCGGCGAACTTCGACCTGTTGAAGTCCGTTCCCCTGGCCAGCTCCGTGGAGGGGAGCATCACGTGAGCCATGCCCCCGATGCGCCTTTTTTCGTCGTACAGGGTCACCCCCACACAGGAACCAAGCCCGAGGGTCGAGATGGAGTCGGGGTTTATCACCACCGCGGCTTCGGCGATACCGACCCTAACGACCGCCATGGCCTGCCACTCCGAGGGCCTGGAAGATCCGGCCGAAAGAATCGGGGTCGGGAAGAAGGAAAATGCGGCTCGACTCTCCCTCAGAGAGGGGATTCCCGTCCAGGGAAAGACCGCCGTCGATGACGATGGCGGTGTCCCCGCTCCGGCCGATCTCGGAAAGGCTGAAGGCAAGAATGGCCCCTGCCATGTCCATGGCCAGGGACGGCACCGATGGGATGAGCTCGAAGCCGAGAAAGTCGGAAAGGGCCGTGATGTAGGACCCGATCGTGATGTTCCCCACCTCGTGGATCACCGAAAGCCCCATATCCGTAAAGCCTTCGCCGCCGGACGCTCCCGTCATGTGGCTGATGAGCGCCAGGGCGTCGGAGACGCTCATGACGAAGAGCATGTTTCCCGAAATGCCTCCCTCGATGCGGACGAAGACCGACAAAATCATCCGCTCAGCGCCGCCCGCATAGTCCACGATCTCGTTGAACGGCATGGGGACCACCCGGGAGACCCGCATGTCCACCTTTCTGCCCAAAAGGGAGGAAAGGGAAGTGGCGGCGTTTCCCGCGCCGATGTTGCTCACCTCTTTCAGGACGTCGAGGTGGAATTCGCTCAGAGTTCCGGAGTCCATGGATCGCACCCTATCTCCAGAGAGGGCCGCCGAAGCTGTTGAGAGTCTCGGCGATGCGCTTGTCCTTGATGGAGATATGATCGAGAGTCCAGTTCACCAGCATGTCTTTCAGTGTCTCGGCACTCTCACGGGTCATCTCTTCTCCTTCGGCGAGTCTTCGGTGGAGGTCGAAGACCTCCTTGATGAACCAGCTGTGTTCATCCCGGTGTTCCCTGAACTGGTCGTAGCAGTTGCGGATCATGATGAGCTCCTCGGCGCCGAAATGCTGGATGGCGTAGCCGATGAGGTAGTTGACTGTATCTTCCATCTCGTTCCTGTCGCCGCTTTCCACGGCCCTGGAAAAGGACGCGATGCGCTCCACGAGCTTTTTGTGCTGGTCATCGATGATGCCGATGCCAATGGCGAGGTCGTCGCTCCACTGAACTGTCATTGTTTCGCCCTCCTGCAGGGGGAAAGTCCGCTCTCTGTCGAGCGCTCCGGTCAATTGTACCAGATGGGGAAAGAGGGGAGAAAAGAAAAATCCCACTGTCCCGGCTGTATTATAATGAACCATTCCCGATGAAAGGACTGACTGGAATGAAGATATGGGTACTTTGCGGAGGCGAAGGCGCCGAAAGGGAGGTTTCGCTCCGGAGCGGGGCAGCGGTGGCCTCCGCGCTCCAGGAAAGAGGATACGAAGCGGAGCCGCTGGACCTCCGGAGCAGGGGAGACGCATCGGCCTTCATCGGGAAAAAAGAGGGTTTTGCCTTCATCGCCCTCCACGGGGGATGGGGAGAAGATGGAACGCTGCAGGCCGCCCTCGAAATGGCCGGAATTCCCTTTTCCGGCTCACGCCATGCCTCCTGCGCCTTCGCCATGGACAAGACGGCGGGCAAGGCCCTCTTCCGGTGGAAAGGGATCCCCGTTCCGAAGGGGATCGAAGTGTCCCGCTGCGGGGCGGGGGAGGAACAGTTCTCCGGGACCTGCCTGGAGGAGCTCCTGGAGCGGTCGGGGAAACTCGTGGTGAAGCCCTGCTGTTCGGGGAGCACAGTGGGGGTCTCCATCCTTGACGGCTCCCGCGGGCTCGGAGATGCCCTGGAGGAGGCCTTCCGCCACGACGGCAGGGTTCTGGTGGAAGAGTACATCCCCGGCCGGGAGATCACCGTGGCGGTCCATGAACGGCACGGGAAGCCCGTCTGCCTCCCGGTCATCGAAATCCGGCCGAGGGAAGGATTTTACGACTACCGATCAAAATACACTCCCGGAGGGAGCGAATATCATGTTCCGGCCCCTCTGGAAGAATCTGTCCGGAAGAATGTGGAGCAGGCAGCCCTCGGTGCCTACGATGCCCTGGGGTGCAGGGCCTACGCCCGGGTGGATCTCCGTCTCGGCGACGACGGACTGCCCGTGGTGCTGGAACTCAACACGGTGCCGGGAATGACCGCCACGAGCCTGGTGCCCAAGGCGGCCGAGGCAGCGGGCATCTCCTTCGGGCAGTTTCTCGGGATGGTGGTGGAGAATTCCCTGTCTCGCTGACCCTCCTCAGTATTCGGTCACGTACTGGAAACGCCTGCGGAACTCGTCAGGGGGGAGCTTCGCCGCCACAGCCAGCTTCTCGAAGTCGATGCCTCCCTGGAAGTCCCGCTTCTCCAGCCGTATCATGTACTCCCTGGCGATCCGGTACTGGATTGATTCCGTGTTCACCTTGCGGATGCGCGTCTTTTTCGTCACCGGGTCGAGGATATCGTCGAAGGAGATGGGGACGATCATGTTGTTCTGTATGGTGATGAGGGCGTTGGTGCCTCCGCTCCGGAGGAAGTCGAAGGCCGCGTAGCCGAGGTTTCGGGTGTACTCGATGTCGAAGGCGTTGGGCGGGGCGCACCGGACCTCGTAGCCCACTTCCTTGTTGTTGATGGTCATCTTGATCCCCAGAGCGTTGAGGTTTGCCAGCAGTTCCTTTTTCAGCACGTCGGAGAAATTGATCTCCGCGTAGCGGATGTGCCCGTGGTCGTCGTATTCAAGGCAGTCGGCGGCCTCGAGGTCCTCGATTCGTATTTTCTCGATGAGACCCTCCGCCGTCACGGCGACGCCGTAGTTTCTTCCCGAGGCGAGACGTTTGATGATGGAGCCGGTGATGATGTCGACCACCAGGGAGAGGGGGATTTTCTCGTTCGCGGAAAATTCCTCGGGGATGACGGTGATGGTGGCGCCTGCGCTCTTGCCGATGCCGAGGGCAAGATGGCCCGCCACCCTGCCCATGGCCACCACGAGGAACCATCTGCCGGTGGTCTTGGCGTCCTCCATCAGGTTCGAGACGAGCTGGGCGCCCAGGGAGCGGGCGGTCTCGAAGCCGAAGGTGGGGATGCCCTCAGGGAGGGGAAGGTCGTTGTCGATGGTCTTGGGCACGTGGGCGAAGCTGATGGTGAGCCCCAGGCTGTTCTTCGCGTAGCCGGCGATGCGGGACGCGGCGTAGGCCGTATCGTCGCCTCCGATGGTCACCAGGTGGGTGACTCCCAGTTCTATAAGGGTATCCACCACACTGCGCAGATGTTCGTCGCTCTTTGTGGGATTGAACCGGGAGGTTTTCAGGATGCTTCCTCCGTCGGAGTGGATCCGGCTCACCATGTCGATGGTGAGGGGGATGATCTTTTTCTCCCCCATCGCCAGGTTGGAAAAGCCGTCGTAAATGCCGAAGACCTCCCAGCCTGACTTCTTCGCCTCTATGGTCACCGAACTGATCACGCTGTTGATGCCGGGGGCAGGGCCGCCTCCGCAGACGATTGCGAGGGTATTTTGGACAGTAGTAGTCATGGTGCGCCTCCTGCATGGGATTTTGGAAAGAATTTTAGCACAATATTCCGGTTATAATTGAAGGATCTTTCATGACCCCTGCCGGAGAAAAAGGGGGCATGCGGAAGGAGGAAGGTCATGATCTACCTGACAGGGGATACCCACGGAGTGTACGGAATGGACCGCTTTTCCCCTGGGAACTTTCCCTCTGGGGAGAGCCTTTCGAGGGACGACCTGGTGGTGATCCTCGGGGATTTCGGGCTTTTCTGGAGCGACCCTCCTTCTGAGCGGGAAAGGGAAGAGCTGAAACGGCTGAGTTCACGGCCATGGACAACCCTCTTTCTCGACGGCAACCACGAAAATTTCACCCTGCTTGACGCCCTGCCGCAGGAAGAGCGGTACGGCGCCCCGGTTGGGGTGGCCGCTCCCCATGTCTTCCACCTCAGGCGGGGGTACGTCTACACCCTGGAAGGGAAGAAGTGCTTCGTCTTCGGTGGGGCCAGGAGTCTCGACAGGCACGGGCGGACGGCGGGGAAGTCCTGGTGGAGGAGGGAGATCCCCTCGGAGGAGGAATTCCGCCGGGGACTCGATTCCCTCGAGTCCGCCGGGTGGACGGTGGACTGGATTCTCACCCATACCGCCCCGGAAGGAATCCTCCGGGCGACGAACCTCGCCAAGTACCTCGCCGGGGATCCCGTTTCCCTGTATCTCGAGGAGATACGGAAAGAGACGGAATATGAGCGCTGGTTCTGCGGCCATCTCCACAGGAACGCCTATTTTCCGGACGATCGGGTGCATGTTCTCCGGGAGAACATCCTCGACGGCGGGACGGGGGACATCGTCTCGGTTGAAAGGAACCTCCCTCCGCTGAAAGATCGGCTGAGAATCTTCCGGAGCAGGCTGGCCCGGCAGGGGGACTGAATGCGGGGGGCATATTGTATTTTTCCTAAATCCGCACCCCAGCGGCTCCCTGCGTTCACCGGTTGGCCCGTGAAACCGACATCCGTGTCGTTTTTTTCCTGGGCGCCCTTCCCCTGAGGAGGGCGAATTCACCGTGTGCCTTGTGACACTCCCTCTGCCTGAAAAATTAGCGGATTTAGATTTTTTGTCGTCTCTCGGAATAAACACGTATTTGTTTTATAATAAAATGTAGAAATTCTGCCCCGTTTTGCTATTCCCTGCAAGGGGGAATGAGCACTGGAAGCCTGTCGTTCTCAAAATCAGGGAGGCTGAAGACGTGAATTCAGAAAGGCTCCGGTCAGAATGAAACGGTTTTGTCGCGCAGGCGCTTTAGTCCGTCTGCCTGTTCTCTGGTTTCTTCTCGCTGCTGCGGTGCTCGCCGGGGGGGCGGTCATCGGCCGATGGAGAATGAAGGACGCGGATCGTTTCATGAGGGAAGAGCTGCTTCGCCAGACCCGTCTCCTGGCCGAGACCATCCGGCTTGACCAGGTCAGGGCCCTCTCCGGAACCGGCGATGACCTTCTCCTTCCGGAGTACCGGCGGTTCAAGGAACATTTCCGGGCCGCCCTCCGGGCCTTTCCGAGGAGCAAGTTCATCACTCTCGTGGGACGCCGTCCCGACGGCGCCATATTTTTCTACGTCGACTCGGAGCTTCCCGGTTCCGAGGACGAGTCCCCGCCGGGGGACGTGTATGAGGAGATGGACCCCGGTTTTCTTCCGGCCTTCGAAGAGAAACGTCCCGTCACCGTGGGGCCCATCACCGACCGGTGGGGGACCTGGGTTTCCACGTGGTACCCCGTGTCCGACCCCGCCACGGGAGAAATCGTCGCCGTCCTCGCTCTGGACATCGACGCCGGGCATTGGCAGGGGGATGTTCTCCGGGCGTCCCTGCTGCCCATCGGGACGGCCCTGCTTCTCGCGGCGATTCTTTTCTGCGGCGGATTCCTCCTCCGGAGACGCTCCCTCCCCGAGGGGGAAGGACGGCGGATCTTCCGCCACGGTGAGGCTGTCCTCGCCCTGACGGCGGGGCTGGTGCTCACCTTCTCCTTTGCAAGACTGGCCCACGAGAAGGAATTCCGGGACAACCGGCACTCCTTCTCCTTAATCGCCGACGCCCGATCAGGAGGGCTTCACATGCTCTTTGACAATATCCGGAATATGTCCCTGGAGAGCCTGGGGAGGTTCGTCGAAGCCGAAAGGAATCTGTCCGTCGAACCTCTTGAACGGTTTATAGACCACCTGGAGGCGCTTCCGGAGGTGATCTCCGCGGCCTGGATTCCCGTCGGCCCGGAGGAGAGCGGTCTTTCTTCGGCGGGAGCGTCTCTTCCCTCCCGCCGGATGAACAGGCGGCAGGGAGAGGAACCCGGCGCAGCCGGGGCCATGAGGCGGGCCGCGGAAACGAGGCTTCCCTCGGCGTCGGACATATTTAACCTTCCTGAAGGCGCCGGAAGAGGCAAGGGGTTGACGGTCTACCGCCCGGTCTTCTCCGGGGACGGCTCGTCCCGCCTCCGGGGCTTCGCCGCCGTCACCCTGGGGCTGGATGTTCTGCTGGCCCGGGTCCAAAGAGGAGGAGAAGCCGAGATGTCCATGGGCCTCTGGCAGCTTGGCGAAGGGAAGCCCCTCTTCATTGCCGGGACGGGGGGCACTGACGGTTCGCAGGAATTTTCCGGGGTAACCGTTTCCTTGGGCGATCCCCTGTGCAGTATCCGCCCCATTTTCGCCTTCGGCAGAACCTTCGCGGCGGAAATGCGGCCCGGCGACTTCTTTTATCTTCACCACCCCATCCGCGCCGGCCGGATGGCCCTGGTGACGGGCCTGACCATAACCCTGTCCGTGACGGTTCTCGTCGGTGCGGCTTTCCGTGCCCGGGAGACGCTGGAGTCGGCAGTGGAGCGGAGGACGGCGGAACTCCGGGAGAGTGAGTCCCGGTTCCGCTTCCTGATGAAGGATGTTCCTTTTCCCGTGGCGGTGATTTCGCCGGAGGGAAGGGTGCTCTTCACCAATTCCCGGGGAGAGGATTTTTTCGGTCTGAAGGCTTCCCTGGCGATGGGGAAAAATCTCCTGACCGATCTTCACCTTCTGGTGAACCCCGGGGCCTTTTATGGTTTCGTAGACGAGGTATTCGCCGCGGGACATCTTCAGGGGAGGGAAGCGGCTTTCCGCAAGCCGGACGGTGAGATCCGGTGGGCCCTTCTCTCCGCCGGCGCCATCTCCTTCGGCGGCGAGGATGCCGTCTTCGTCGCCCTTCAGGACATTACCGACAGGAAGGCCATGATTGACAGGCTCCAGCTTGCCGAGCAATTCCTCAGAACCACCACCGAGGGGATCGTAGTCACCGACGCCGAAGGGTTCATCGAGGACGGGAACTCCGCTCTCGAGGAGCTTACTGGCTATACCCTGGATGAGATCCGGGGCAGGAGACCGGGCATATTTTCCGCCCAGAGGATCCATTCGGAGACGTCGGAGCGCTTCTGGGATTCCCTGCGGCGCAACGGGGTCTGGCAGGGAGAGGTGTGGAACCGCCGGAAGGACGGCGAGGCTTACCCCGTGTGGCTAACCGTAACGGCGGTGAAGGATTCTGAAGGAAAGGTCACCCATTATGCGGGAGTGCTGACCCACATAGGAGACATCAAGACTGAGCAGGAGCGGCTGAGCTACATGGCCTACCACGATTCCCTCACGGGACTGCCGAACCGGTATCTGCTCCTGGACCGCCTGGAGATGGTCATCGCCAGGGCCAGGAGGGAGCGGTCCCTTGCCGCGGTGGTCTTCATCGATCTGGACGAGTTCAAGGAAGTGAACGACACCTACGGCCATGAGACAGGGGATCTCCTGCTCGTCTCCGTTGCCCGGAGGCTGACGGGACTCATCCGGGAGCAGGACACCGCAGCCCGTCTCGGAGGAGACGAATTCGTTCTTGTCCTGGACGGATTTTTTTCCCGTGAAGAGGTGAACACATTTCTTGCGAGAATTCATCACGACGCCTTTTCGGAACCCTTCCCGGCCGGGGGGAGGCTCCTGTCCGTCCACGGCAGCATGGGCGTCGCCATTTTCCCCGACGACGGCTCCACGGCGCGGGAACTCCTCGTCCGGGCGGACGAGGAGATGTACGCCGTGAAATGGAAAAGCAGGGAGGGGCGCATCTCCTGATGCTCCATCCCGTGAGATTCTTCGGGCGGCTTCCCGGACCCGGGAAGCCGTTTTTGCTCCTTAAATCCGCGGTCCCCGGTGACGCTCCCCGCTGGGGTGCGGATTTAGGTTATACATCATACATACATCAGATTGGTCCAGATGTTGCCGGGTCCGATGATGCCCACATTCATCTTCTTCATATCATGCATTTCCCCCTTCCTGGAATATTCATTGAAAAGCAACCGTTACGCTTCCCATGCCGTGGAAACTCACGGTGATGCTGTCTCCTCTTACAACTGGCTGCGCCGCAGTCAGAGCGCCTGCCATGACGATGTCTCCTTCTTTCAGTTCTATGTTGAATTCGGAAAGTTTATTTGCAAGCCATGCAACCGCCGCCGCAGGGTTTCCCCATACTTCGGCGCACGTGCCGCTGTTGACGAGTTCTCCGTTTTTTTCAAGAGTCATGCCGGTCAAGCGCATGTCCACCTGAGCGATGGGCGTCATTTTGCCGCCCAGCACAAATCGTGCGCTGGAACCGTTGTCCGCTATGGTATCGAGAAGCGTGATTTTCCAGTCCTTAATACGGCTGTCCACTATTTCAATAGCGGGAACGACCCAACCGGTAGCGTTATAAACATCTGCGATCGTAACGGCCGGTCCCTTCAAAGCTTTTTTGAGACAAAACGCGAGCTCGCCCTCTGCTTTCGGCTGAATCAACTCATTGATGGGGCAATTTTCTCCCTCCGAAAGCAGCATTTTATCGGTCAAATGACCATAATCCGGTTCGTTCACGTGCAGAAGATTTTGCATGGCCTTGCTGGTCAATCCGATTTTCATGCCGATGATGTGTTCTCCCGCCGAGACTTTTCTCGCTATATTTTCCAGCTGGACTGCGTAGGCGTCTTCCGCCGTCATGCTCGGGTAGGATACGGTGGGCATGGTAATCTGGAAACGTCCTTTTTCCGCGTCAAACAATTCTTGTGCAATTTTCTTCACGTTCACGTTCATTGTCATTCTCCTTTATAGTGAAATTCAGATCCGGGGTGTTCGTGGCGCGTCCCATGGCGGAACCCTTTTTTCGTCAGATTTTCCGCAAGAGCGGGGTGATCTTCCGTGCGGCAACCTCTTGGGTGCTGCGTTTCTTAGAAAACCTCTGAAAATAAGGGGTATGTTTCACTTTTGTAGGTTCCAGTAAAAAAATTTTACAGCAGCTCTAGACGCTTCGTTTTCTCCAGTTATCCACAGAAAAAGAGGGGAAAACACTCTTTAAATGGGACATTTCCACAATTTCAGGGCTTTTTTGAGACATTACGCCCTTGTGCCTTGTGGGACAGGGGTTCTTGTCCTGAACAAGATAAAGGTTCACAAGCGCCAATGTCGTATAGAGTCGGCCGGCATTCTTCAACAGTCCGCGATGCTTCCACGAAAACAACGGCCGGGGGCTCAGATCTCCGGCCGTTGTGCATATTTTTTCCCGTCACTCCCAGGGAGACTCTCCCCTGGCAAAGATGGCCAGGCAGGCATCCACGACGTTCTCATCAAACCCTGTCCCCCGGAGCCTGGTGATTTCGCCGAGCCCCTGTTCGAGGCCGAGGCTCGGCCTGTAGGGACGGTGGGAGGACATGGCCTCCACCACGTCCGCCACGGCGAGAATCCTGGACTCCAGCAGGATTTCGTCCCCCGCCGTTCCGGAGGGGTAGCCGGAGCCGTCCATCCGCTCGTGGTGCTGGAGCACAGCTTTTGCCACGGGCCAGGGAAAGTCCACGTTCTTCAGGATTTCGTACCCGGCGATGCAGTGGTCCTGGATGAGGCTGTATTCCTTGTCCTTCAGGCGGGATGGCTTGCTCAGGATCTCCGCAGGCACGTCGATTTTCCCCAGGTCGTGGAGAACCGCCGCCACACTCACCCCCCGGACCTGTTCCTCGGGCAGGCCCATTTCCCTGGCGACGGCTATGGCGAGCCGGGCAACCCGCTCCTGGTGGCCGGCGGTATAAGGATCCCTGGTCTCAACGACCTTTGCCATGGAGACCACGATGCCGTCCAGGGTATCACTGAGCTTGGCGTTTGTCTCCGTGAGGAGCTGCTCGGCGTGTTCCCTGGCCGACTCCGCCAACTTCCGCTCGGTGATGTCCACCCAGTTTGCAATAGAGTACTTCGGGCCGTTCTCTCCGAAGATGGTGGTCATGCTGACTTCGACCCAGAGAGGGTCGCCGTTCTTTTTCCTGAAGAGGTGTTCTCTTTTGGTCGTGCCCCTTGCGGTGACCATGCCGTAGTATTCAGACATGAAATGGAGATCGTCCTCAGCCCACCAGGGGTAGGGCGCCTTGCGGTTGATGACCTCTACAAGAGAGTACCCTGTGAGCTGTTCTAGGGAGAAGTTGATGTACTTCACCGATGTGTCCGGGTTGACCACCAGGATGGGGTTCGGAGAGTGGTTGAGAAGGCTTGCGGAAAGTTCCTCGCTTTCGAGCAGCGCCTCCTCCTTGCGCTTTCTCTCGGCGATCTCCGCCAGGAGCCGTTCGTTGATCTTCTCCAGTTCCCTGGTCCGCTCCCGGACCATCTCCTCCAGAGTCCGGTTCAGGGAGACGAGTTTTTCCTCCGTCTCACGCAGGACGTTGACCGCGGAAGACAGGCTGCTGTTCTCCTTCTTCGCCATCCGGAAGAGCTCCCGGTTCTGCAGGACTCCCGCCACCTGGCTGAAGTAGATGGAGAGCAGGGCATAGCAGATGTCGAGGATGTCCTCTTTCTTGTCCCTCAGGATGCCGATGAAGACTCCCATGGTCCGCCCCGGCGTTGCGAGGGCGTGGAGGAAGACATCCTCGCCCGTGGTAAACTTGGCCGTTACGGCCCGCTCGGTCTGGACGACCCATGCGAGGGTTCCGTCGTCAATAAGGGCCGGAAGCTCCTTTTCAATCTTCTTTTTCGCCTCGGGAGAGCTGGCGTAGGCAAGCTGGAAGCCGGCGTCCTCCTGCCCGAAGAGATAGAAGGCCCCGCCCCTGAGGCCGATGAGCTTGCCCGTGCGCTCATAGCAGAGGGCGAGGATGGATTCCACCGTGGCTTCCGCGGCGGCGTCCGGCTGGATGTCGTTGATCTTGAGCGCGATGTCGAGGGCGTTGGTGACGGCAATGCGCTCTTCCTCCAGCGAAATGATCCTGTTCTGAAGCTTTTCAAGAGTGAGGAACTGTTTTTCCATCGTCATCGCCGCCTTTGAAAAGGCTGTAAATTTCGGAAATCTGCCGGTGTGCCTGTCGCGCCGTCATATCTATCACGGAAAAGGGAAGATCCACCACTTTCCAGACGCTGTCCGGAATGGGGGAGACATGAAGGGACCCGCTGTTTCCCTCGCCGATGGCGGCCGCGAGAACGTCGGAGGCTGCCAGGAGGGCGGTGGGGAAGGCCTTGGTTTGTTCTTCCGTTTCATGGTTCTGGAGAACCATGTCGGAAAGCGCCAGGGGGAAATTCCACCGCTCCAGCAGTCTCCCGCCCAGTTCTCCGTGGTCGAAACCGAGTACTTCCTTCTCGAGGGCCGTCAGGGGGACCCTCCGCTCCGCGGCGGCAGAGATGAGGCGCGCCATTGTAAAGGGGGCGTGGCGGAAAAGGACGAGCCGTCCGATGTCGTGCAGCATCCCCGCCACGAAGGCCTGCTCTATGATCCTCGGGTTTTTCTTCGACGCGAGGATCTGGGCGATGACCGCCACGGACACGGAGTGTTTCCAGAAGGACTCCATGTTGACCCATTCCACGGGAATGTCTTTGAAGTTCTGGACGGCGGATACGCCGAGGGCAAGCAGGGAGAGGGCCCGCACGCCGATGAGGGCGGTCGCCCGTAAAATGGAGTCCACCCTTCCGGGAACGCCGTAGACGGCGCTGTTGGCCAGTTTCAGAAGGGTGGCCGAGAGGGCGGTATCTTTGCTGATGAGATCGGCGATGTGGGAGACGGAGCTCTGCGGTGACTGCAGGGCCTCCGAGATCCGGAAATATACGTCGGGAAAGGAGGTGAGCCCCACTTCCGTCCTGAGGATGTCCTCCATGTCGATTTTCTCGTCGGAAATTCTGGGCTTGAGAGGGAGGGAGAAAGTGAAGGAACCGGGAATTTTTGCCGGAAACCCTTCGGCGATCCTTCCCGCCCTTACCCTCACGGCGACTGTGAAGACCTCCTTCATGAGAGGGGAGGCCGGAGGGACGCCGGAGAAAAGGTCCAGCACCGTTTCCCGGGCTTCATCCATGACGTCGGAGGAATAGAGGAGCTCATCGCCGCCCGGTTCTTCCTGTTCATTTGGTTTTGCGACGGGAACCTCGGAGACTCCCCAAATCTTGAGGCTCATGATGTTTTTCGGGGTCAGGCGGGCTCCCTTGGGCAGAATAAATCGGCCGTTCGGGGCGATAAGATCCCCGGAAAGCACCATGCCCGATTTAAGACGGTTAACAGATACGTATTCCATGCGGTCCCCCGGAATCTGTCCCGACAGGGCGGAACGAGAATAGAATACACCTTTTATTTTTTAACCATATTGTTCGTAAATTGTCAAGTGTACATTTCTGAATGGAAATAGGAAAAAGTTTTCACTCTTTGCTGTCGAAACAGGGATGTTCAAGGGAGGGAGCGGAGCAGTCTGGTCTGGGAGGAGAGAAAATACCGCTGGAGGGCGCTCCAGCTCACGTCCCTGAGCATGACGGGCCAGGGGTCGTGCTCGGCGTCGTCAAAGTAGCTCAGTCCCTTGATCATGTGGTAGAGGTTGAGGCGCCGGCCGGGGAATTTTCTGGGCAGGAGGAGAAAGAGCTCTTCGAGGGTGATTCCCTGAAGCCCCAGTTCGTAAAGGTCGAGAAAATCCTTCCGGGCACCCCGGTCGGAGAGGGCGGCCCATTTCATGAGCCCCGTGTCCCGGGGTGAGGAGAGCAGAAGTCCGGGAATGTTCGGAACCTGCTGGAGGGGGTCCAGGAGGGGGTTGGGGTAATGGAGCCATGTCACCCGGATGCCGTCGATCCATCCGTGGAAGGTCCCGGCATGGGTCTCCGCCACCGAGACTGTCCCGAAGGGTTCGAGAAGGGCGGGCAGTTTCCCTGGATCGAAGCTTTCGGGCAGAAACCAGTCGAAATCCTCGGAAAGCCGGTGACCGTACTGCAGGGCAAGGGCCGTTCCTCCCGCCAGGTAGGCTCCCGGGATGGGCGGGGAGGCGACCATGCTCTTCAGAAGAGATTGTCTGGGTTTGTCGAGAACATCCCAAAACACCGCATTTCCTCCTCCCTGAGCCCGAAAAAGTTCTGCCAGCACCGGGCCGTCTTTCTGCTGAGCCGCCTGCTCGAGGATACCACGGCGCGGATTTCGTCCAGCGAGACATTCCGGCGGAGCCAGGCAAGTTGTTCTTCGTTCCCGAGGTTCAGAATCCGTTCAATCACCGCCGTCCTGTTCCTGTCAAAATCCACAGCCGTCCATTCCGCGTCCCAGAAGAGGGGGCGCAGCATCTCGGGCAAGGGCGGATGTTCCCGGTCAGTAAGGACGACATCGTTCATGGACTTATTATAATCCATCCGGAAGGGGAAGTCCCCTTTTCCTTCAGCGGCAGAGGTTAAGAGACTGGAGCAGCTCTGAGCAGTATTCCTCTACTTCTTCGGCCGTGGCCAGCGACAGGGTCTTCAGGGCCGCCTCCTCCAGGTCGCTCTTCCGGAGGTTCCGGAGGATCCACCGTGCCTGGAGGATGGACGAGGGGTTCATGCTGAATTCCGTGAGCCCCATGCCGAGGAGGATGGGGATGAGTTTCGGGTCTCCGGCGGATTCGCCGCACATCCCGACCTGAATTCCCGCGGCCTTTCCGTTGTCGATGACTGTTTTTATAAGCCGGAGCACCGCCGGGTGGTACTGGGAGTAGAGATGGGAAAGCTTTTCGTTCCCCCGGTCCACCGCCACGACATACTGGATGAGGTCGTTGGTCCCGATGCTGAAAAAGTCCGTTTCCCGGGCGAAGTGGTCGGAGAGGATGGCCGCCGATGGCACCTCCACCATGATGCCCGACTGGACGGATTCGTCGAAGGGTACGCCCTGGGATCGGAGATCTTCTTTTGTCTCCTCAAGGATGGCTTTTGCGGAGCGGAGCTCCCCGAGGCTCGAGATCATGGGAAAGAGGATGCGGACATGACCGAAGGCGCTGGCCCTGAGGATAGCCCTGAGCTGGACCTTGAATATTTCCTGGCGGTCAAGGCAGAGCCTGATGGCCCGGTAGCCCAGGAAGGGGTTCTGCTCTTCGGGAATGGAGAGGTAGTCCAGCTTCTTGTCCCCTCCTATGTCGAGGGTCCTGATGACCACCGGCTTTCCCTTCATGGCCTCCACCACGATCCTGTACTGCTCGAACTGGATGTCCTCGGGAGGGAGGAGGGAACTGTCGAAATAGAGAAATTCGGTCCTGTAGAGTCCGATGCCATCCCCGTTGTTCTTGAAGACGTCGTCCAGATCTTTCGGAGAGGCCACGTTGGCCTCGAGCTCGATCTCCAGGCCGTCAAGGGTGACGGTTTTCATCCCCCGCACTTCAGAGAGGCTTTTCCTGAAGCATTCGTACCGGTCCAGCCGTTCCCGGTAACGCTCTACCGTCTCTCCGTCGGGGTTCACGAAGACCTGTCCCGTTTCACCGTCGATGATCATAAGGTCGTCGTTTTCCACCTCGTCCAGCAGCTTCTTTACCCCCATGACGGCAGGAATTTCGAGGGTCCTGGCGAGAATGGCCGTGTGGGAGGTCTTTCCTCCCGTTTCCGACACCATGCCGAGGGTCATCTCTCTGTCCATCTGGGAGATGTCCGTGGGGGTGAGTTCTCTCGCCACTATTATGGAAGGCTCCCTGAGGTTCGAGAGGTCGATCCCGCCGATCTGGAGGAGCAGCTTGATAACCCGGTCGGAGATATCCTTCACGTCGTCGGAGCGGGCCTTCATATAGTCGTTGCCCATGCTCTCGAAAATCTGGATGAGGCTGTCGGCCACCTGCTTCACCGCCCATTCGGCGTTGACGTTCTCGTCGAGGATCATGCGCTCGATCTGCCCCACGAAATCGGGGTCCTTCAGCATCATGCCGTGGGACCTGAAGATGTCCGCCTCGCCGGGACCGACGCTTTCAAGTACCCTGGAGTAGGTCTCCCTGATCTGCTCTCCGGCAAACTCGAGGGCCGTCTGAAACCGTTCGAGCTCCCGCTCCGGCTCCTCGACAAACTCCCGAAGGATGTCGATCTGTTCTTTCCAGTGAATGACTACCCTGCCAATGGCTATGCCCGGAGAGGCCCCGATTCCTTTCATGACGGTCTGCACCTGCCTGTCGAATGAATATCCTATTAGTATACCCTTAAATTCCGTTTTTCAACAAAAAAGTGACCCTGGTAGATTTTTCCGAAGAAAAGAGTGCCACGGAGAAATGTTTTTGCGAGGGAAAACCGGCAGTGAAATGCTTTCCGCAAAGCCGTGATACAATATGACAGATAATTCTGAAACAATGGAGAGGGGGTTCATGGCCTCCAAAGGGCGGAATTTCGCTGCCGTGTTTCTGGCGGTTCTCTCGGTGCAGGTTGTTTTTCGGGGCCGACCTGAAGGGCGGCAAAGATTCGCCCCTCCGCCGCCGGTACGAGGGACCTTCGTCGTCCGGTATTCGGCGAAGGAGTACGACGGAATGGTCATTCCCTGGGGAAGACGGTCTGCCGGGACGGCCGCGCTATGCCTTCACCGCCTCTGAGAAGGCGGAGGGCAGCCCCACGCGGCTTCTGTACGTCGCCCCGGCGGGACGGATCGCCCTCGAGGTGTTCCGGAACTACGATGAAGATCTGAAGGAAAAGGACTGCGAGATTCTCTTCTCCGGCGCGAAGGACGGGCTCGGCCCCTACAACGGCTTCGCCGAAACGCTGTACGGCCGGGACAGGCATTATCCCATAGTGGAGACGAAGCCCATGGAGGCCAAAATGACGGTGGTCACGTCGGAGGAGATGCCCCAGAGGCTGAGGAGGAGCGGGCGAAAAACCGCAGGGTGGAGGGAGATGGAGCCGCCCTACATCAGCCCGAGGACAAAATGCAGGACCGGCAGCAGCGCTGCGAGCCCGAGTACCGAGATGAGAAAGCAGCTGTTCGCCAGGTCCAGATCCAGTCCGTACAGGGACGGGGGGACGAGGGCGTTGAAAGCGACCGGCATGGAGGAAAGGACGAGGACGGCCTTCAGCGGCAGTCCATCGGCAATGCCGCCAAGGCCGGCCAGGGCGCCGAGAGAGACGCAGACGGCGGGGACGAGGAGAAATTTCAGGGTGATGAGGGCGAGCCCCTCCTTCAGCCAGAAAGCTGTCTTCCCGAACTTCATGGCCATGCCGATGGAGGCGAGGAGGAGCACCGTGCTGAGGGGTATGAGCAGCCTGTTCAGGGAAGCGTAGGCCGCAGGCCTTGGAATGCCCGACAGGTTGAGAGCGGTTCCGAGGAGCAGTCCGCAGACGGCCACCCTGAGAAATGGATCCCGGAGAAGGCGGGGGAGAAGGCTGCCTTCCGCCGCCGTCTTTCTATCTGTGCCGTAGAGCCGGGCGACGGGGAAGCCGATGCTGTAATAGACGAGTTCCTCCAGGAGCTTGAAGAGGGGCAACATGGCGTAGCCTTCCTCTCCCAGAAACAGGAAGATCACCAGCCCCCCGATGGCCCCCACGTTGGTGAAGAAGCCGCAGCAGAAGAAGGCTCCGGCCTGGGGCGGGGCCATGTGGAACAACCGGGCCGCCGCCGCCGCAGCAGCACCGCCGAAGATGTGACAGAAGGCCCCTATGAGGGCAAGAAGGGCGATTTTCGGCTCCCGGATCTCCACGATCCAGAGTGCGCCGATGAAGGTCACGGGCCCCAGGCCAAGCAGCACAAGACGCTGCAGGAAGTACCGGATACGGCCGAGCAGCTCGTCGGGACCAGGGAAAACCTTTTCGAAAAGACGGCGCATCCCGTACCCGAGCAGCAGGCCCGAGGCGATCAGGGTAAAGGACGACAGAATGGGTTTGATGGCGGCAACTCTCCTCCGGCGGGGGCTTCTCAGGGCTGTATCCGGCCCGTTCTCCCCCGGCCATGGGGGGTATTATTCTCCTCCCTCCCCAGGCTGTCAACTTGAAAAAGGCACCTCCCGCGCTATACTTGGAACAGGCGGAAATCCGCCGATCCGTACGACAGGAGGAAATAAGCATGGGCCGACCGGTGATCGGTATTGTGGGGAACCTTCTCGTGGAGCAGGGGGGCTTCTCCCCCGGCATAGAGCGAAGCTACGTGAACAACGACTATGTGGCCGCCGTGGAGCGCGCCGGGGGCATTCCCCTCATAATTCCCGTGGTGAGGGGGCAGGATGTGGCCGAGGAGCAGACGGAGTGCGTCGATGCCCTTCTCGTTTCGGGAGGGTATGACATCGATCCCCTGCTGTACGGCGAAGAGCCTCACAAGGGCTTGGAGTTCGTCTACCGGGACACGGACATTTCCCAGCTCCGCACCATAAAGACGGCCCTGGCGAAGGGGCAGCCCGTTCTGGCCATCTGCAAGGGGATCCAGCTCCTGAACGTGGCTTGCGGGGGCACCATCTACCAGGATCTCTCCGAAATTCCCGATTCTTTCGTGAAACATTCCCAGAACCGGAAACGCTCCTGCCCGAGCCATACGGTGGTGGCCGAGGAGGGATCGGTGATCGCCGAGCTCCTGGGAACCAGCTTTCCGGTGAACAGCTACCATCATCAGGCGGTGAAGGACGTGGGACGGGGGCTGAAGGTCACGTCCCGGGCCATGGACGGCGTGGTGGAATCTCTCGAGATGGAGGGGGAGCCCTTCGTGGCGGGGGTCCAGTGGCACCCCGAGATGATGATGTCCGAAGGGGATGAGATGCTTCCCCTGTTCCTCCGTCTCGTGGAGGAAGCGAAAAAGTACGCGGCCAAGCCATGACTGTGAAAGCGGACGTGGTCCTTTCGCCGGAGGAGATTCTTCCGGAGGCGGACAGCTGGCTGGTGATCGATATTCTTCGGGCTACAACCACCATGTGCGTCTTCTTCGACGGAGGGGGGGAAATTCTCCGCCCCTGCCGATCCGTCGAGGAAGCCTTTCTCCTGCGGGACCGGCTGGCGGCGGAAGGCCGGAACCCCTTCCTGATGGGGGAGCGGAACGCCCTTCCTCCCGTCGGGTTCGACTTGGGGAATTCTCCCCTGGAGTTGTTGGAATACGGTCCCTCCAGGCGGCCGGAGGCCGTGATGGCTACCACCAACGGAACGAGGGCCCTCCTGAAGGCGGCCGCTTCCGGAAAACCGGTGCGGCCGGTCTGCGCCCGGAATGCCTCTGCGGCCCTCGATGCCTCCCTGAAGGATGGAGAGTCGGTGGGTATTCTCTGCGCCGGCCTCCACGGACGGGTCGCCCTGGACGACACGGCCTGCGCCGGATTGCTCGTGGAACTTCTTCTGCGGCGCTGCGACGCCGAACTTCAGGACGGGGCGGTCATGGCGCTGGACATATGGCGGTCAGGCGGACGGGACATGGCGGCCATTCTCAGGCGGTCCGTCCATGGTCGGCGGATTCTGGCCCTGGGATTTGAAGGGGATCTTGTCTGCGCGGCGGAGACCGACGTGTCCCGCTCCGTGCCGATGCTGGAAGAAGCGGAGACCGGGGGTTCGGTTCTCCGGATCAGGTAAGGGGGAATGGAGATGGATTTTCAGCTGAAAAGAGGCAGGGGGACCGAGGCGTTCACCCTCGAGGATTCCAGGATCCTCCAGGTGGTTCTGCCGCCGGAGATGAACCTGAAGCCCTGCACCCTGCGGGATGTGGATGGTGCGCTCGACAACCCCGTGGGGACGCCTCCCCTCCTTGACCTTCTGCAGAGGAAAAAGCCCCGGAAGATCGTCCTTGTGGTGAACGACATTACACGGCCCACCCCCTACGACCTTCTGCTTCCGCCGGTGCTCGCCCGCTTTGCCCGGGCGGGGATCACCGACGACATGGTCACCCTTCTCGTGGCCACGGGCATCCACGACCCCCACACCGACGAGCAGAACCTCCAGGTGTATGGCGAGGAGATCGTCCGGCGGTTCCGGATCGTCTCCCACGCTGCCGACAACCTTGATAGCCTCGTCTCCATCGGAACCCTCTCCACGGGAACGGAGCTGAAGATCAACAGGTTGGTGGCTGAAGCGGATTTCGTCCTCACCCTGGGAGTGGTCATGCCCCATTATTTCGCGGGCTACTCGGGCGGGCGGAAGTCCATCCTGCCAGGAGTGGCGTGGAAGGAGACGGTGGAGCGAAACCATTCCCGGATGGTGGAACTCATGGATGCCCTCCCGGACCTAGACTCGAACCCGGTGAACCTCGAGATGATCGAGGCGGCGCAGATGGTGGGGGTGGATTTTATCCTCAACGTGGTGGTCAACGAGAAGAAGGACGTGGTGAAAGTCGCGGCCGGTGACGTAGCGGCAGCGTGGAGGGAGGCCGTTGCCGTCTCGGCGAGCCTGTACGAGGTTCCGGTGAAGGGGCTCGCGGACGTGGCCGTCGCCGGCGCCTGCGGGCACCCCCGGGACATCAACATGTACCAGGCACAAAAGGCCCTCGACCACGCCGACAAGGCCACGAAAAAGGGCGGTGCCATCGTGCTCGTGGCCGACTGCCCCGAAGGGTTCGGCGAGGCCGTATTCGAGGAGTGGATGAACGCCGCGTCCTGCCCGGAGGATATCGTCAGGCGAATCCGGACCGATTTCAAAATGGGGGGGCACAAGGCCTTCGGCTTCGCCAAGGTCGCTGCGGAGAAGACGGTCTACATGGTCACGTCCATGGGCGAGGCGGAGGTGAAAAAGCTCTTCGCCGTGAAAGTGTCGTCGGTGGAGGAGGCCCTGAGGCTCATAGAACAGGAAAGGGGAAAGGACCTCTCGTATCTGGTTCTGCCCGAGGGAAGTCTCACGGTCCCGGTTCCTCCCAGGGGCTGAAAACGGAAGAACGGAACGGGCTTTCTCTTCCGCAGGGTGCGGAAGAGAAAGCCCGTTTTTTATTTGGGTTCTTCGGACGTTCCCGTCCCGGATCTAAGCGTCGTCCCCCGGGGGGGCCTCCTCGTCGTTCACGATGAAGATGACCTTCTTTCCTGCGTCGATTTCCTCCACCTCGTCCGGCGAGAGGACGGGAGCAATGGCACTGGAATGGGTGACGAAAAAGATCCTGGCAAAAAGCGTAATCCCCGATCTTGTCGTAGATGCGCCCCGCACTGGCCGTTCCCCGGTAGACGGTGTTCGTGCTGTTCGCCACGTAGCCGATGGTGCCGATGACCGGCAGTTCCACCCGGATGGCCTCGGGGTCGTGGGGGTCTTGCCGTAGTAGTGGTCGATCCCCGTGATGGTGATGAAGTGGACCGTATCCAACCCGCATTCCTCCTCTTCCGGGGGGCGAACTCTGCCCGGGGTCAATTCAGCATCTCGAGTAGACGGTCTCTCCGTCGATGATCGTCGCCACGGCCCTGCTCCGGGCATCAAGGGGATCGCCGTCCCAGATCACCAGATCCGCGTCTTTCCCCTTTTCGACGGACCCCACCCGGTCCGCTATGCCCAGGTGCTCCGCGGCGTAGATGGTCGCCGCCTTGATGGCCTCCTCCCGGGGCAGCCCGGCCCGCACCGCCAGGGAGAGGCAGACGGAGAGGTGCTCGATGGGCACCACGGGATGGTCGGTGATGATGCAGAAGTGGACTCCGGCCTTCCAGAGAGCGAAGGGGGTGTCCCACGTCTTGTTCCGCAGTTCGAGCTTCGGCTTGCCGGTAAGGGTGGGGCCCACGGCGGCGAAAACGTTCTTCTCCGCCAGGAAGGGGGCGATGAGGTGCCCTTCCGTGCAGTGCTCCACGGTGAAGGGGATGGAGAACTCTCCCGCGATGCGGACCGCCGTGGCGATGTCGTCGCAGCGGTGGGCGTGGACGCAGAGGGAAAGGTCCCCGTCGAGCACCGGGAGGATCGCTTCGTGCTGCAGGTTTCGTTCAGTCATCTCGTTTTTGTTCCTGGCCTGGATCATCTTGTTCCTGTAGTTTTCCGCCTCCACGAAGGCCTGTCGGAGCAGGGCGGCGTTGCCCATGCGGGTGTTGGGGAGCTTCTGCTTGTCCTTGTACACCCTGATGGGGTTCTCTCCGAGGGCGGCCTTCATGGAGGAGGGGGCCTTCACCACCATTTCGTCCACCGTTTTCCTGCGCCCGGCGGCCGCGGTGGCGGTTTTGATGATGGCCCCCTGGCCGCCGATGACGTTGCCGCTCCCGGGCAGGGTCTGGACGCAGGTGACTCCTCCGGCGAGGGCGTCGGCGAAGGCCGTGTCGTCCTGGTAGATGGCGTCCAGGATCCGGAGGTGGGGAACCACTGGGTTCACCATGTCGTTGGTGTCTGCCATGCTCTCGGGGAAGCCTTCGCAGTAGGTGCCGATATGGGTATGGGCGTCGATGAGCCCGGGGGTGACCACCATTTCCGATGCGTCCATGACCTCGTCTGCGTTTTTCGGGTCGAGTCCTTCGGCGATATCGGCGATTTTGCCGTTTTCAATGAAAACGGTCACGCCGGACAGTACGGTTCCGAGCCCGGTTTCGAGGGCTCCTGCGAGTATTGCTTTCATTTCCTGGTGCCTCCTTGAAGGGTATTTGTGGAGTTTCGTTTCTTTCACCGGCATTGTACATCATGACGAAGCCTGCTTGAAACGGTCAGTTCATGCAAAAGAGGACGAAAGATTTGATGTATACTGATCAAATAACTGCTATAAAATGGTGTTGAGCCGGCGGGACAGATCACGCCGGAGGGAGTTTTTTCCAGGATGCGGAGGAGGTCTGGAATGTGAAATGCGCTGACATGAGGGTACAGGCCATAGGAAGGGTTCATTCGTCCCTGAAAAGGCAGGAGGATTGCCCGAGGCAGGGATTTGAGGACGCGCCGGAAGCGGAGATCGAGATTTTTCCTGCCTTTCTGGAAGGGCTGGACGGCCTGGAGGCGGGACGGGAACTGCTGGTTCTGACCTGGCTGCACCTTGCGGACAGGTCAGTGCTGAAGGTGCATCCCAGGAGGAACCCCGGGGCGCCCCTGAAGGGGGTGTTCGCGACCCGGTCCTCCGCAAGGCCCAACCCCATCGGCCTTCACAGGGTGACCCTGCTGGGGAGGGAGGGCGCCCGTCTCCGGGTAGCTCCCCTGGAGGCCCTGGACGGCACGCCCGTGGCGGATATCAAGCCGGTGATCGACGAGCGGTAGTAGGCCTGCCGCCTATTTCTCCTTCTCCAGAACGCGCAGGCAGGCGTCCCGGAAGCATTCGCACAGGGTCGGGTGAGCGTGGACCGAGAGGGCCGCGTCCCCGGCGGTGAGTTTCGGGAGACTGCGAGAGCGGCTTGCCCTGGTCCCGGCCGCCGCTTCCGGTCCCATGATGCGGACGCCGGGGTAGATGGAGCTGAGCCTTTTCGCCGGGCAATCGGCGTTCAGTGCCGTCATCTCCCACACTTCCCGTATGCCCTCCGGGCCGAGGGTGCGGATGGAGGTCTAGGCCCGGACGAGGACGCCGAAGTTTCCGCAGGAGTTTTTCGGCCGGTAAGCGTTTCCTCCATCGCCGCCCTTTTATTCCAGCCGTGCGGCGATCTGTATCCGTTCGCCCCCGGAGACCCGGAAGAGCTTTCTTCCGTCGGGGCTGAGGACCGCTTCCTCTTCCCCGCCCGCCGGACCGGGAAGAGTGATGAGATACGAAACGCCTTCCCTCTGCAGGGAAGGCGGTGTCCTCCTCCAGGAACCCACCAGGGATGAGGGAACGACCCTGCCGTCCCTCCGGAAGGTGACGATACTGCCGTTGTGCCACCTCCACCGGCCTTCGATGGGGTCCCCGGGAGCGGGAGATGCCGTCGGGAGAGTAAAGCTCCTGAGGGTCCCTTCGAGATCGGCGCCGCCGATGCCCGTCGTCTCCGGGGAAGCCACGGCGAGAACAACGAACCATGTCCCGCCGCGGCCGAAACAGGCGACCGAAGCCTCCGCATGCCGTCCGTCGCTCATGGCCCTGTACCTCCTCAGATGTCCTTCCTCTCCGCTTATCGATACGATGGTTCCTCTCCATGTCTCAACGGGAGAGAGGGAGAGAAATGCCTCCCTCTCCTCGAACCCGGCGGCGGCTTCCGATGCTGTCGAAAAAGGTTCCCTGAGGACATGCACCTCCAGGAATGCCGTCCCGTCCCGGGAACGGGCCCTCAGTACCGGTTCCTGTGACAGGTGCCTCCGGACCGTCCACCCTCCGGGAAGGAGGATGCGGAAATTTGCCCCGCTGTCGGCGGCCCAGAACGGGTTTTCCCTGCTCCGGGCGGGGAGAACCGCCAGAAGAAGCAGCAGGACGGCAATGAAAAGCCGGTTCATGTTCATGGTTTTCTCCTTCGTAATTATTTCGTATTGCTGTTTGGGTATCGGTCTTCGGGCGGAAAGGGAAAAGGCGGGCCGGAACCCGCCTTGGCATCAGGGGAGAATGGCGAAAACCCGGGCGGGGAAGCCCGAGCCGAAGAAGGGCTTGGGGAAGGCCACCACGACGAGAGCACCGCTTTCCGGCACTTTGTCCAGGTTGGCGAGAAGCTCGATCTGGTACCTGTCTTGGCCGAGGATATAGGCCTCGCAGGTGTAGTCTCCCTTTGACGTGGAAATCCCGGGGTCAGTATCCGTGGGCTCGTGCCCCGAGGCGGTGATCTTCCGCTCCTCGTAGAGGTATTTCAGTGCTTCGAGGCTCCAGCCGGGATAGTGGGCCGTGCCGGAGGCGTCGGCGTTTCTCATGGCGGCCTCGTCGGGCCACCGTTTCGACCAGTCGGTCCTCATGGCCGCGAAGGCTCCCTCCGGCACGGGACCGTTTTTTTTCTCCCATTCCTTCACATCTTCGAGGGTGAGAACGTAATCAGGGTTTGCCGCCGCTTTTTCAGAGACGTCGAAGACCACCAGCGGAAGGAGCATTTCCTTTACGCCGATCCGGTCGAGAGTCCTTTTCCCCCTTGCGAAATGGGCCGGGGCGTCGCAGTGGGTTCCCCACTGTCCAACGTGGGAGAAAACCTGGGCGAAAAAGCCGTATCCCATGGCGCCCACACCCTTATCGTACCAGTAGATGGTTTCCCGCTTTTCCTTGGGAAAGCCGGGCCAGTGGGGTATTTCGGTGTCGAAGGTATGGGTGAGGTCGACGAATTCTTTCGTCTTCAGGATGGAGTAGATCTCGGCGAGGGACGGTTCGGCGGCTGGAGCCGACGCAGGGAGAAGAACAAGAGCCGCCGCCAGCAGAACCAGGACCGTTTTTCTGCAAAAGCCTGCCATTGTTTTCAGCCTCCTTTTCACACGGTATCGCAACGATACGTTCAGCAGGGCACTTCTCCTGTTTTCGTGCCTCGGCCTTTCGCAGGGACGGCATCCCTCCTCTCTGCTAAAAAATGGAAAATTGCGATAACAGACCCATGGAAACTCTAGCAAAAAAGAAGGGTTTTTGCAACAGAACGTTTTTCCCCTAAATCCGCAGGCAGCGGGCTTGAAAAATTTTTCGAATACCTTCAGAATAGTGGTATTCTTCTCGTCGGTATGTCCCGCTGTACCGGAAAAAATGTCATGGATCGCCTCGATGCGGTCTGCCCGGGCTTTTTCCGGAACGTGACGGGCAGTTCCCTCTTTTTCGAGTAGCTTCTGAAAAGGTGTCGTTCAGGGCCGGGGAAATTCCTCCCCTGCCGTAGGGAAACACCAAATACAAAGGAGGTTACAAAGATGTGGGCTATGAGAAGAGTGTTGTTCGCGCTGCTGGTTCCCGTCCTTGTGGTCGGGGCTTTTATGCCCGCCGTGGTCGAGGGCGCCGACGCCCCGAAGAAGATTGTCTGGAAATCTTCCGGGCACGGCCCGGCGTCCGACCCGTCCCAGATCTACCATGACATGCTCTGCAAGGCCATCACCGAAGCCTCCGGCGGCAGGCTGGAGATCAAGCCCTTCGTCGGCGGATCCATCGTCCCCGCCTACAAGGAAGTCGACGCTGTCCACGAGAACGTGCTGCAGCTCTGCTACACGTGCCCCATGTACAACCTCGACAAATGGTCGGCGGCAGGTCTGGTCAGCTCCCGCCCCGGCGCCCTCGCCGGCGAAGCCCTCCGCACGTGGTTCAACTACGGCGGCGGCGCGGACCTGATGAACAAGATGATGGAAGGCTACAACGTGATGACCTTCCCGGGCGCCCTTTCCCCCCTTCCTGAAGAGGTGTTCTTCCACTCCAAGAAGAAGATCGAGACTGTTGAAGACCTGAAGACCATCAAGGCCCGCTGCATGGGCGACGCCGGAGAGATCCTGAAGAGAATGGGCATGGCCACGGTCATCCTTCCCGGCGGCGAGCTCTACGAGGCCATGAAGCGCGGTACCATCGACGCCTTTGAGTACTCCACCCTTGCTTCCAACTGGAACATGCACTTCAACGAAGTGGCGAAATACGTCTATCTTTCTCCCGTACGCGCTCCCAGCGATCCCCAGGTATTCTTCGTGAACAAGGACGCATGGAACGCCCTGCCGAAGGACCTGCAGCTCCTGGTACAGACATTCATCGACCGCTTCACCCAGGCCCAGCACGAGTATCTTGTCTATGAATCCATCATCGCCCTTGAAAAGTTCAAGGCGGCGGGCAACCAGGTTTTGAAGGTCCCTGCGGAGGTCAACGCGGCCCTTGCAGCCGAAGCGTCTAAATTTTACGAGGAAAAGGTGGCCAGTGAACCGGCGATCTTCGGAGAGATCTACAACTCCATGAAGGCCTTCGGCGAATCTTACGAGACGATGAAATAGCCGCGCTCCCGCGGTATTTCACAAGGAGAAGGGGCATGTCGTCCTTAAGGAAAATATTGAAATTCATCGATACCGTCAGCGAAACGTCCGGCTGGGTGGCGAAGTGGTTCGCCCTGGTCCTTGTGTTTGCGGGAACCTACGAGGCTGTCGCGCGCCATTTCTTCAACGCTCCCACCGCATGGGCCTATGACGTACTGTGCATGGCAGGAGGCGCCCTGTACCTTCTGGGCGCCTCCTACGACTATCTCCACGAGGCGCACACGAGGGTGGACATGTTCTACAACATGCTTCCTCCCCGGGGAAAGGCTTTCATGAACGTGATCTGCTCCCTGTTTCTCTTTTTTCCTCTCATGCTGGTCATGTTCAAGCTCGCCTTCACGTGGGCCGTCCGAGCGGTGACCATCAAGGAGGTCTTCTTCAACAGCTTTTGGTATCCCCCGGCATGGCCCTACCGGACAGTGTTCGCTGTGGGCCTTTTCCTTCTGATCCTTCAGGCGGCGGCGAATTTTGTGCGGGATGTCTATTTCATGGTGAGGGGTGAGACTCTTGATTGAACTCAGCGCCGAAACTGTCACCGCCATTATGCTGGGAGGAGTCTTCGTCCTCGTGATGACGGGGTTCCCCATCGCCTTCGTCATCGGGAGCGTGGCTTTTTTTACAGGTCTCGCCGTTTTCGGTCCCACCACCACATTCCACATACTGTACAGCAGGTTCTACGACCTGTCGCTGAACTATCCCTACCTGGCGGTTCCCCTGTTCACCTTCATGGGTGTCATCCTGCAGCATTCAGGGGTCACGAAGGACCTGTACCAGAGCCTCTACGAAGCCATGGGCAGGCTCCGGGGCGGTCTGGCCGTGGTGACCATCCTGTTCGGAACGATCCTCGCCGCCTGCCTGGGTGTCATCGCGGCGTCCGTCACCATCCTGACTCTCATCGCCCTTGCCCCCATGATCACCAGGGGGTACGACAAGTCCCTGGCAGCAGGGTCCATCGTCGCGGCGGGAACCCTCGGCATTCTTATCCCGCCGAGCATCATGCTCGTAGTCTACGCGCCCCAGGCGGGGCTTTCGGTGGGGCAGATGTTCATGGGAGCCGTTTTTCCAGGCCTTCTGCTTTCTGCCTTTTACATGCTGTATGTCGTCATCCGCTGTCACCTGAACCCCGCTCTCGGCCCGGCTATCCCGGAGGACCAGATCACTCCCTTTGACGCGGCCAAGTTTTTCCGTCTTCTCAAGTCCCTGGTTCCGCCGATCCTGCTGATAGCGGCCGTTCTGGGAACGATTTTCGCCGGGATCGCGCCGCCCACGGAGGCTGCGGCAGTGGGGTGCTTCGCGTCCATCCTCCTCGCGGCAGCCTACAGGAAGTTCAGCTGGGATCTCATGAAACGGGCTTCCCTCGAGACAATGAAAGTCAGCGCTTTCGTGGTGATGATCGCCGCCATGTGCTACGCCTACGTGGGCATCTTCATGAACGCGGGGGCGGGAGACGTGGTGGCGGAGTTCATTCTCTCCGTTCCCGGGGGGAAGTGGATGTCCTTCTTCGTCATCATGGCGATCGTGTTTCTGCTCGGGATGTTCATCGAGTGGATCGGCATCGTGTTTATCGTGGTTCCCATCTTCTCGCCCATCCTGACCACTCTCGGCTTCAATCCTCTCTGGGCCGGCATGATGATCTGCATCAACATGCAGATGGCCTTCCAGACGCCGCCCATGGCCATGTCCATCTTCGTCCTCAAGGGGACCGCCCCGAAGGAGCTCGGCGTGACCATCGGAGACATCATCCGGGGGGTCATTCCCTTCATCCTCATCATCATGGTGGTGCTTTTGCTCTGCGCTTTCTTCCCGGGTATCATTACCTGGCTTCCCGAGATGATGATCGGCGCGGCGTAACGCGAATTTTTTCAAGGCAGAAAAAAGCATCCCGGAATTCCAGGGATGCTTTTTTGTATTTTCATGATTTTTTGGGGATATCCCACTGTGCCGGGCACGCCGGTGATGCGTTCCATGGGAGGCCGGGAAAAGGAACCGTCCGCTTTCTCTCCTCTGCCGCACTTCTTCCGCTGCCTGCGGATTTAGGCCTCGTGCCGATCCTTGATTTTTACAGGGGCACGGGATTCCTGACGGTCCTGGATGACGTGGGGGGCGACTATTCCTCCCTCTACCGGCGTATCGGCCTCAGGCCCGATTCCGTGAAGCTCGGCATGGGGCTCGTACAGCGACATCCGTCATGACCGGATGAAGCGAGGACGTATTCGAGGCGGTGCGGCTGCTGTGCAGGAAGAGCGGTACCGGTCCTGAGGGCACACCCCCATTATTGCAGAAAACCCCGACCACAGCGCCGCTATTTTATGATATGGTATCTCGGCTACAAAATCTTTTCCTGCTGCGGTGAGTCGCTATGAATCTCTGGACCCTTCTCGGAACGCTCTTCCTAGCCCTCGGCTTCATCGGGGCGTTGTTTCCCGTCATGCCCACGGTGCCCTTCGTGCTGGTCGCCGCGGCATGTTTTGCCCGGTCGTCGCCGAAGATGCACCGGTGGATGCGGCAGCATCGCACGTTCGGCCGCACCGTCCGGAATTGGGAGAAAAACAGGTGCATTTCCAGGAAGATGAAGGTGTGGGGCATTACCATGATGACCCTTGGAGGGGGAACGTCCACGTGGCTCTTCGTTCCTCCGGGGTGGATGTCCTGGACAGTTTTCGGCGCCTTTCTGATCGGGGACCTGGTGGTCCTGCTGCTCAGGGAATGCCCTGCGGAACCTGTCAGGGGCGGAAAGGAGAAGAGATGACGGATCTGAAAAACTGCACCGTTTCCGTCTTCGGACTCGGGCTCCTGGGTGGTTCTCTTGCCTGGAAGCTCTCCCGGGACGGGGCGGTGAAAAGTGTCGCCGGATGGAGCCGGAACCCGCAAACGGTACGCCGGGCCCACGAAACTGGCATCATCGGGCGGCCCTGCGCGACGGCGGAGGAGTGCGCCGCCCTGGGAGACATCCTGATCCTCGCCGTCCCCATCCGCTTCATGGAAGCCACGAGCCTGAAGATCCGTCCCGCCGCCGGGTCCGGCGTCAGGGCGGTCTTCGACCTGGCGAGCACCAAGACCGAGGTCGGGCGGAAGCTCGCGCCCCTGTGGGGGCCCTGCTACGCCGGGTTTCACCCCATGGCGGGAAAGGAGCGGGGCGGCCTGGAGAACGCAGACCCGGCCCTTTTCCAAGGAGCTGTGTGCGCCGTGGTTCCCTTCGAAAACACCGGTGAAGAAGCCCTGTCCCTTGCTGAAGAACTTGCGGGAGCCCTCGGGGGCCGTCCGCTCAGGACCGGCGCCGAAGAACACGACGCCGCCGCGGCCTGCATCAGCCATTTCCCTGTGCTGGTCGCCGCGGCGCTGGCTCTCCTCGCGGGGGAGGAGATGGAACGGCATCCCCTGGTGCCCCTTCTCGCGGCGGGCGGGTTCCGGGACACGACCCGCGTGGCGGGAGGCCTTCCGGAGCTCGGGGCCGACATGGCGAGCACCAACGGCGAACAGATCCGGCGGCTTGCGGGGAAATTCAGGACGATCCTCGACACCCTTCTTGCTGTGTCTCCCGAAGAGCTCGAGGTTCTTCTGGCCAAAGCGGCCCGGTGTCGGGAGACCGTTCTGGCGGGGAAAGACTCCGGGAGCGGAAAAAGAGGCTGAAAATCAAAGGGCCGGGCTGATCATCAGCCCGGCCCTTTCCGCTATTTTTCCGTGGGTTTTTCGTAGGACGTGGGGCCCGATGGCCAGGATGTGGTCTTCAGCCAGTCCCGGGGATAGCCCATGGGCTGACCGATTTTGCCGCCCTCGGTGAGCAGTCCGTCGTTGTATTTCACGATCAGCCGTTCCGTGAGGTCATGCCATTGCTCCAGCGTTTCCGCTGTGTTCCGTTCGGCGAAGTCCGTGAGGTAGGCCCTGGCGCCGGACGGGTTGGTCCTGTACAGGTCGAGGGCATTCCGCTCCACTGTCTCGATGGTGTTGAGGAAGCCCGTTTCCAGCTGTTCCTGCCACACGGTGATCTCCCCGTGCATGTAGCTGTATTTCAGGCCCGCGTAGTTCGCCAGGAAGTTGAAAGTCCACCACGCGCTCTCCCTGGAGAATTTCGTGGTGTCGCAGGCTTCCACCGACCGGGGCAGCCCGTTCACTCCAACGTGGAAGGGCAGAAAAACGGTGTCCGAGGGCTTGTCGAGACCGAGCCACATGCGCCCGCCGATGGCGTCCGGAAGCCAGCCCCTGGCCTGGTTCACGAAAACGTACCCGCAGTAGGTCACCGACAGGGGCCGCTCCCATGCCCCCTCCGGCTTTCGCTTGGGGTCGCCCACGTCACCGGCCCCGTCGTAGGGACCGTAGTACCGGTCGGGGTACCCGAAGGGACCGGCGGCCGTTCCCTTCGTGAGATCGAACTCCGTTCCCTCGTAGTGGTCCCTGTGGAGCCGCATCACGTCCCTTACGCCCAGTTTTTTGTCCGGTTTCACCGAGAAGGGGTAGTCCTTCGTGAAGCCATCCTTCACCCAGGGGGAGAAGTTCTTCGACGGTGCGGCCAGGGAGAGGACTCTCCAGACCCTTCGAAGGGAGTAATAGGGATGATTGTATTCCCCGAGGCTCACCGTTTTCAACCAGTCGAGCTTCCCGTCCTCAGGCTTCCACCAGCCGTGTTTTTGGGCCACGGCGTGGAGGTTTTCCGAGAAGAGCATGTCCGGGTCATCCGGGTCCACTTCCCGGATCCGGAACTGGTTGGCACCGACAAATATCTCCCCGTCGGGGACTTTTTTCGCCACCCACAACCCTCCCGTCCCTTCGGGGGAGGGGGCCATCTCCAGGATCCATCCCTCTTCCGTGTCCGCCACGGGGAGGGTCTCGCCGGTGGCGTAGAGGCCGTACTCTTCGATAAGGGCGCCGATGAGCCGGATGGCTTCCCTGGCGGTGGTGCACCGCTCGAGGGCGATCCGGGAGAGTTCGGCCGAGTACATGATTCGCTTGCCCGGTTCGGGCCCAGGGGAGACTTTCGCGCCGTTCGTGCATTCGCCGAACATGAGCTGCCGCTCGTTCATGATGCCGTAGCTTCCGTCGAAATAGGCGAAAGTCTCCGGGATCTGGGGGATTGTCCCTAGTGGAATGGTTGCCGGCCCAGGGGTGTCATATCCCGGCCCCCGTTTTGATGTGACCATCCGGGGGTAGGAGAAGGTATTGTACTCTGGGAATTCCCCCATGGCGGCCGCGGTGCAGAAAACCTCCCTCACGGCGCCGGGAGCGTGCTTTTGTGCGGGGACGTAGACGACCCGCTGGTCCATGAGGTCGTTGTCGTCCGAGTGGGAGACCATGACGGAGCCGTCGGCGGAGGCACCTTTCGTCACCAGGATGGTGGTGCACGTTTCTCCGGCGGCGGCCGGGAGAAAAAGAAAGACCAGCAGGGTGAAGGACCGGATCGTTCGAAACATGGGAACCCTCCTCGAAGTATGGGAATAAAAAGCAGTTTCGGTCTGATTATAGACCTTCGAACGGAAGCTGCAAAACTTTTCCGAAAAAAGCTCTCGACCAGGACACATTTCCCGGGGAATCCGCTATACTGGCAGGAAAAAAGAAACCGTTTTTCCGGAGGAGGCGAGAAATGGGCCCTCCACCACCGGGAAGGCGGGGCAGACGGAGGAGAGTCATGGTTAAATCGGGAAAATTTTCCGGGGGAGCCCTTTTTATACTGCTCGGCGCCATGCTGTGGGGTACCACCGGGACATCCCAGGCTCTGGCTCCCGCAGGGTCCACCCCTCTGGCCGTGGGCGCCCTCCGGGTGGCCATAGGAGGAGCTGCCCTTCTCACCGTCGCCCTTCTCCGGGGATCCTTCTCGTCGGGCGGCCGCTGGCCCCTCGCTCCGACGGTGATTTCCATACTGGCCACGGCGTCCTACCAGCCCTTCTTTTTCACCGGCGTCTCGAAGACCGGGGTCGCCGTGGGGACCCTGGTCACCCTCGCGAGCTCTCCCGTAATTACGGGAGCCCTGGGATACCTCGTTTTCGGGGAGAAGCCCGAACGGAAATGGTATGCCTCCAGCTGTCTCGCCATCATCGGGTGTTCCCTCCTGACCCTCTCGGGGGAAGGGGGAGGAACGGTGAATCCCGTGGGGGTCCTGTTTTCCCTGGGGGCTGGCTTTTCCTATTCCGTGTTCGTCCTCGGCAGCAAACGGCTGCTGCGGGACCACGGGGCGGATGCGGTGAACGGCCTGGTCTTTTCCGCCGCGGGACTCGTTCTGCTTCCCGTGCTCCTCGCTTCCCCCCCCACATGGCTTCTCCAGCCCGGGGGACTGCTTGTCGCCTTTCATCTCGGACTCATAGCCACGGCCCTCGCCTATTTCCTCTTTCTGAAGGGACTGTCCACCGTGCCGGCCTCTACGAGCGTCACCCTTTCCATGGCAGAACCCCTCACTGCCGCTCTACTGGGGGTGCTGCTCCTGGGGGAGAGAATGAACCTGACGGGAGCCGCAGGGGTCGCGCTGCTCTTTTCGGGAGTGGGGCTGCTGGCATTGAAAAGCAAAAAAGGCTGAGTGCACTTTTTCCCTCCGTTGACAAAAGGGAGCAAAATCACCCGAAACCGTCTAAATATTGCCTCTCCGCTTACGCTGCGGGTACAATGTCCTGGAGGATAGGCTCATTGTGTTTTTTTATAATGCCCGTTCAGATGATCCTTTCCCAGAACTTGTACGGATTACGGGCAAAAGAAGTGGCCAACTATCTTTCGTAAAGGAGTGTTGACCGTGAAATTCCTGAAGACGTACCTTGACCGGTGCGTGCAGTGCGGAGCGTGCATGAGCGCCTGTTCGAAGGCGTGGGCGAAGGAGGACTCGCCGGAGCTTTCCCGGATCCGGGTGGAGACCGTCACGGGACTGGCGGACATCCATGTGTGCGACCAGTGCGGCGGATGCATCCCCGTCTGTCCCTCTCTGGCCCTCTCCCGGGATAAAAACGGGGTCGTGCAGATCGACAGGAAAAAGTGCACCTCCTGCCTCATGTGCGTCGAATTCTGCCCCAGCGCCTCCATGTACTTCTCTCCCCGGATTCCCTCCCCCTACAAGTGCGTCGCCTGCGGCATCTGTGTTCGGGCGTGCCCAGAAGGGGCCCTTGAACTCATCGACACCGGGAAGGAGGGCTAGTGCCATGGACAGACTCGACATGAAGCTCCTCGCCGAATGGAGCTACGACCGCGCCCCCCTGCACCGGGGGTACACCCGCAAATACCTCGTCGTAGACCTCGGGAACGGGAACTACCGCCATGCCATCCATGACATAGACGAGGACATGATCGGCACCTACACCGGAGGCAGGGGATTCGGCCTCAGGATCCTCTGGGACGCCGTCACCCCCGCCAGCCGGTGGGACTCTCCCGAAAACGCCCTGGTCATCTCCGGGGGCCCCATCTGCGGCATCACCCAGTACCCCGGGACGGGGAAAACCTACACCGTCTTCCTGTCGCCCCTCACGGAGCAGACCTACAACAGCAACGCCGGAGGCTACTTCGGCCCCTACCTCAAGGCCTCGGGCTTCGACGCCCTCTCCGTCGCCGGCAAAGCCCCTGAAGACGTGGTTGTCTCCATCGACGGCGACGAAGGAACGATCCGCATCTACGCCGCCCCGACGGACCGGCGGAACGCCTACGACGTCACCGAGGCGCTGCATGACTACTTCGCCAAAGACGAAGACGACA